>JBKJSO010000370.1:0-5507 GCA_046595835.1 Acidimicrobiales bacterium
GAACGGGCCGGCGCCCTCGGCCGTGACGACGAAGGTGGCCGACGCCTGCTGGGCGAGCGGTGAGAGGACCGAGTCGGTGATGGCGATCACGACCAGGCCCCGGGCGCTGGCCTGGGCGACGGCATCGAGCACCCAGCGCTCGTAGCGCCGCAGGTCGACGGCCACGAGGACGTCCTGCGCTCGGGTGTGGGCGAGCTGCCGCGCGATCGCGGGGGCCGAGCCGCCCACCCGCCCGACGGTAGGGCGCAGGAGGTCCAGGGCATCAGCGAGGAAGGTGCCGATGCCGGCCTCCGCGTCGCCAGCCACCACGTGGATGGCTCGCTTGGCATCAGCAAGGAGGATGACGGTGGCGTCGTAGGAGGCGCGATCGACGGCCGCCAGGGTGCGGCGCACGTTCTCGGCCTCGCGATCCGCCGTCTGCATCAGCACGTCGCCGCCGACGGCGTGTCGGATCCTCTCCGCCGCCGGGCGCAGCTGCTGCTCGACGCCGAGCCGGGCTTCGGACTGCAGCCCTACCCACCCCTCATAGCCGAGCCGCTCCGCCAGGCGCACCACCGTGGCGCCGCTCGTGCCGGCCCGGCGGCCGAGCTCGGCGACCGTGGCGAAGGCGGCTACGCCTGGATCGGCGAGGACGACCTCAGCGACACGCCGCTCGGCCCGGGGGAGCGCGGCGGCGTGGCGTTCGATGCGATCGACCAGATCCGACATGCAACGAATGCTACGCTAGAGACGGCATCTGCAATAGATGTTGCACATTGTCGTTCGGGAGCCGCAGCCATGTCGACCCTCACGTCCACCAACCCGGCCCGTCCGGCTGAGGTGGTCATCGAGCTGCCGACCCACGGCGCCGATGACGTGGACGTGGCCGTCGCGAAGGCCTCGGAAGCCCAGCGGGCCTGGGCGCGCCGACCCGTGCCGGAACGGGCGGAGGCCGTGGCCGCCGTTGGGGCAGTCCTCACCCGGCGCAAGGCAGAGCTGGCCGAGCTCGTCAGCCGGGAGGCCGGCAAGATCCGGATCGAGGGCGGCGGCGAGGTGCAGGAGGCCATCGACATGGCGGCCTTCGTGGCGGGCCAGGGTCGGGGCGCGATGGGTGAGGTGGTGCCCTCCGAGCTGCGCAGCAAGCTGGCCTGGACCACCCGCATCCCGGTGGGGGTGGTGGGGATGATCACGCCGTGGAACTTCCCGGTGGCCATCCCCTCGTGGAAGATCTTCCCGGCGCTTCTCGCGGGCAACGGCGTGGTGATGAAGCCCTCGGAGCTAGCGCCGGCGTGCGGCGTGGCGTTCGTCGAGGCGTGCGTCGAGGCCGGCATCCCAGCCGAGCTCATCCAGGTCGTCCACGGCGGCGCCGAGCCCGCCGCTGCCCTCGCGGTTCACCCCGGCGTCGGAGCCGTGTCGTTCACCGGCTCGGTGCCCACCGGGCGCAAGGTGGCAGCGGCGGCGATGGCCGTCGGCCCGAAGCTCGTGAGCCTCGAGCTCGGGGGCAAGAACGCGATGGTGGTGCTCGACGACGCCGATCTCGAGCTCGTGGTCGACGGCGCGCTCTTCGGCGCCTTCGGGTCCTCGGGCCAGCGCTGCACGTCCACATCTCGTCTCGTCGTGCAACGTGGGATCGCGTCGGCGGTGGTGGAGGCGCTCACGGAGCGCGCCGCGGCCCTTCGCTTCGGCGACCCGCTCGACCCCTCGACCGATGTGGGCCCCGTCATCACGGCGGGATCCGCCCGTCGGATCCTTGGCATGGTCGACGCCGCCGTGGCCGAAGGGGCGAAGGCGGTCACCGGTGGCGTGATGCGCTCTGACGTGGCCGGCTGCGATGGAGGCGCGTTCTTCGAGCCCACCATCCTCACCGGCGTGCTGCGCACCCATCGGGTGGCCCGCGAGGAGGTGTTCGGTCCGGTGCTGTCAGTCATCGAGGTCGACGACCTCGCCGACGCCGTGGAGGTCGTCAACGCTGTGGAGTTCGGGCTGTCGGCCGCGATCTACACGCGCGACATCAACTCGGCGCTGTCCGCTGTCGACGCCATCGACACGGGCATCGTCTACGTCAACGCGCCAACGATCGGTGCCGAGATCCCGCTGCCCTTCGGCGGCACGAAGCACACGGGGAACGGCTTCCGGGAGGCCGGCGCGCGTGGGATCGAGCAGTTCAGCCAGGTCAAGACGGTGTACGTCGACTACTCGGGGCGCCTCCAACGGGCCCAGATCGACAACCGGAGCGACGCATGACGGCGATCGAGGTGGTGGGCACCGCGGCCTGGCTCAGCCGCTACGACGACGTGATTGCGCCGGTGCTGCCCTCGTACTTCGACATCATCGCCGACCACGCCGAGGGGTCCTGGGTGTGGGACGTCGATGGTCGCCCGTACCTCGATCTGGGCTCGGGCATCGCGGTGACCAACACCGGGCATCGCCATCCGCACGTGGTGGCCGCCATCCACGCGCAGGTCGACCGGCTGATCCACACCTCGGTCGTGCTCAAGCACCGCCCCTACATCGAGGCGGCCGAGGCCATCGCCGGACTGGCGCCGTTCCTCGACCGCCCGCAGGTGTTCCTCTGCAACAGTGGCGCCGAGGCGGTCGACGGCTCGCTGAAGCTGGCACGGTGGGCCACCGGCAAAGCGGGGATCATCGCCTTCCGGCGCGGCTTCCACGGGCGCACGCTGGCCGCCACCGCGCTCACCACGGCCAAGGCCTCCTACCAGGAGGGCTACGCGCCGCTCCTCCCTGGGGTGCACATCGCGCCGTACTGCGTGGTGGGCGCCACGAGCGAGCATGCAGACAGCGATGGAGCTGTCGACGCAGCCCTGGCCGCGCTCGACGTGATCCTGGATCGCGAGGCGGCCGCCACCACGATCGGCGTGATGGTGGTCGAGCCCGTGCTCGGTGAAGGCGGCTACCTCGTGCCGCCGGTGGCCTGGCTGCGTGGCTTGCGGCGACGCTGTGACGAGCACGGCATGCTGCTCGTGTTCGACGAGGTGCAGTGCGGCTTCGGGCGTACGGGCCGGCCCTTTGCCGCCGAGGCGTTCGGCGTCACCCCCGATGTGATCTTGTTCGCCAAGGGAGTGGCCTCGGGGTTGCCGCTCGCCGGGATCATCGCCGGCGCCTACTTGATGGCCCGTTGGCCCAACGGCGCCCACGGGTCGACCTTCGGCGGCAACCCCGTGTCGTGCGCGGCTGCGGTCGCCACGATCGAGGTGCTCGAGGGGGAGCACCTGTGCGCGCAGGCGCTGTCGATCGGGGAGCGCGCGATGCAGCGCCTCGGAGCGCTGCGGTCCGACGCAGTCGTCGAGGTGCGGGGGATCGGCGCGATGATCGGCGTAGAGCTGCGCGACAAGGCCACTGCCAAGGCCGTCGTGGCCCGGTGCCTTGCCCACGGGGTGATCGTGCTCACGTGTGGCCCCGACGGCAACGTCCTGCGCCTCATCCCACCGCTCACGATCAGCACCACCGACCTCGACCACGGCCTCGACGTGCTCGAGGAGGCCATCACCAACCAGGGGTGATGCGCAGGGCCTGCTTCTGGATCTTGCCGGTGCCGCCCTTGGGCAGCTCGTCGAGCACCACGATCGACCTCGGCACCTTGAAGCCGGCGAGCCGGGCTCGCACCCAGGCGATCAGCTCGGCCTCGTCCACGACGGCGCCCTCCATGAGCGACACGAAGGCCTGCGGCACCTCGCCCCAGCGCTCGTCGGGCATCCCCACCACCGCCACCTCGCGCACCGCGGGATGGGCGGCAATGGCGTGCTCCACCTCCACCGAGGCGATGTTCTCGCCGCCCGACACGATGAGGTCCTTGGCCCGGTCGACGATCGTGATGTAGCCCTGCCCATCCATCACCGCGAGATCGCCGGTGCGCAGCCAGCCGTCGTGGAGCACTTGCTCGGTGGCCTCGGCTGCGTTGAGGTAGCCGATCATCACGTGGTTGGAACGGGCGCAGATCTCGCCGACGGTCACGCCGTCCCACGGAACCTCCACGTCGCCTTCGCCGAGCACGCGAGCGTCCACCCCGAGGATCGGGATGCCCGTGGTGGCGCGCTGGTCGCGGGTGGATGGGGCGCCCGGCTTGGGGAGGCTGCGGGTGAGCGTGGGGCCCGACTCGGTCATCCCGTACCCGCAGATGCACGGGCACCCGAATGCATCCTCCAGCTCGGCCAGGAGCGCGGGGCTCGAGGCTGCGCCTCCGACCGAGATCTGCACGACGCTGTCGAGGTCGCGCTCGGAGCGCGACGGGTGGTCGAGCACCATGCGAGCCATCGCGGGAACGAGAAAGAGCCGGGTCACCGCGTGCGCCTCGACGAGCCGGAGCACCTCGCCGGCGTCGAAGCGAGGGAGGAGCACGTGTACGCCGCCGAGGCCGGTCACGTAGTGCGGCGTCCCCCAGCCGTTCACGTGGAAGAGCGGGATCGTGTGGAGCACGACGTCGTTGCCGGAGAGTCCCATCGTGAGGGCGCTGTGCACGGCGTGCAGGTAGAGCCCGCGGTGGCTGAGCAGCGCGCCCTTGGGCGACCCGGTGGAGCCCGAGGTGTAGAAGAGCTCCGCCGGGGCCCGCTCCTCGATCGCCGGTGGCTCGATGGGGGTGGCGGGTTGGGCGGCGAGCAGCGCCTCGTGCTCCTCGCCGAGCACGATCGTGCGGATCCCGTGCGCAGGGTCCACCTGGTCGGGATGACGGAACAGCACCACCGCTCCGCTGTCATCGAGGATGGCTCGCAGCTCGATGGGAGCCAGGCGGATGTTGAGCGGGAGGAGCACGCCGCCGGCGAGAAGCACGCCGTAGTACGCCTCGAGCAGCTCATGGGTGTTGCCGCACAACCACGCCACCACGTCCCCCGGGCGCACGCCGAGGTCGTCGCGGAGGGCGTGGGCGAGGCGATCGCACCGGGCCGCGAGCTGTGCGTACGTCCACCGGTCGGCGCCGTCGATCACGCCTTCGCGGTCCGAGAAGAGTCGGCGGGCGCGGGCGAGGAAGTCGATCGGCGTGAGCGGCAGCTCCATCAGGGGCCGGTCACTCGTGCCACTCGCCCCGCTCCAGGAGCAGCTCCTTCAGCACCTGAGGTCGATCGGTCATGATGCCGTCGACGCCGAGGTCGAGCAGGCGGGTCATCTCGGCGCGATCGTCGATCGTCCACACGTGCACCTGGACGCCGCGTCGGTGAGCTGCAGCCACGAGCCGGTCCGTGACCAGGGGCAGGGGACCCTGGTTGGTCGGCACCTGGGCGCACGGAGCACTGAGGTTCGCTCCCCCAGGGAGGTGGTTCGATGCGGCGACGAGGCGGGCGACCTGACGAGGTCCCATCGAGGTGCACAACGCGCCGCCCACGAGCGCCTGGAGTCGATCGAGGCGCTTGTCGCTGAACGCGCCGACGCAGATGCGATCGATGGCCCCGGTGCGCAGGATCACCTCGGCCAGCGGCTCGACGGCGGCGTCGTGCTTTGGGTCGACGTTGATCCGAAGCTCCGGCCATGTGCCGAGGAGGTCCTCGAAGCGCGGGATCGGCTCGCGGCCGTCGACC
>JBKJSO010000032.1:0-6185 GCA_046595835.1 Acidimicrobiales bacterium
GATCGGTGTCGTGCCTTCGTCGGCGATGGCGACGACGGCGCCGTAGCCGACACGGTTCGCGGTGAGGGTGGCGGTGCCGGCGCCGTGGACCAGTGCGTTGTCGAGAAGGACGTCGAGGATCTGACGGACGGCCTCGCTGCGGGCGACCACGAAGGGCAGCTCGGGTTCGAGGGTGACACGCAGAGCACGACCGGCGTCGGCGAACGGGGCCTCCCACCGTCGCTCGGCGTCGCGAACGAGCGATGCGAGCGGTCGGGGTTCGGTCGCAGGAGTGGCATCGCGGGCGAGGGTGATGAGATCCTCGATCGTCCGTTCGAGGCGATCGACATCGCGAAGCGTGTCCTCGATGAGCTCGTGGTCGTGATCCCGCTGGACTTGCTCCGTCTCGAGCCGAAGGCGCAGCGAGGCGACCGGAGTGCGGAGCTGGTGGGCGAGATCGGCACTGAAGGCGCGCTCGCGGGCAAGGAGGCCGTTGAGATGCCCGGACGCAGCCGTGAGGGTGGCGCGGACGGTGTCGATCTCGCGGATGCCGCTCTTGGGGCGAAGGGGGATCTCGCCGCCGTCGCCGATGAGCTCGGCGTCCTTGCGCAGCCGATCCAGGGGAGCGGTGAGGGATCTGCTGCGCCATGAGGCGAGCGCCGCGGCAGCTGCGAACACGGTGGTGGCGAGGGCGGCCATGGCCGCCCAGGTTCGGTGCACGCGGTCATCGACCACATGGCCCGGGATGCTCGTACGGATGGCCCCGACGACCGCCTCGTCGTTGCTGATGGGGATCGCAACCGTGAGCGTGTGGCGCTCGCGCTGGGACGTGGCGGTGTGGATGGCGGCGCTGACGGGCGTGTCGGCGTGGTCGGGACCCTCGCCGAGGAGCCGCCGGCCAGATCGGTCATAGAGCGCGACGTCCACGTTCCGAGCCGGATCGGGGAGCTCGGGGAGGTCCTGTTGGCTGGCGAAGGATCCGGGGACGGCGACGGCCGCGGCGGCGGCTTCGGCGGACAGCGTGAGCAGCGCATCGTCGCGATAGCGGTTCTGGATCGACAGCGCGAGCGGGAGACCGAAGCCCGCGAGCGCGACGATGGCCACGAGGAGCATGGCGCTCAGCAGCTTGCGCCTCATGGCTCGTCGCTCGGGAACGGCTGCTCGAGCCGGTAGCCGACCCCGCGGATGGTGGTGATGCGGGACCGGTCGGCTCCAGGCTCACCGAGCCGATGACGCAGTGAGGCGAGGGTGACGTCGAGCGTCTTCGTGGAGCCGAACCAGTGCTCGTCCCACACCTGTTCCATCGCCTGTTCGCGCGTGACGACGTTGCCCGCATGGCGCATGAGCAGGACGAGCAGCTCGAACTCCTTCGGGCGCAGGTCGGCCTCGGTGCCAGCGACGTGGACGCGACGAGCGCCGAGGTCCACTTCGAGGTCACCGACGATGAGCGCCGGGTCCGCGTCGAGATCCGGGGCCCGACGTCGGAGCAGCGCACGAATCCGGGCGAGGAGCTCGGCCAGACGGAACGGCTTCACGAGGTAGTCGTCGGCCCCGGCGTCGAGTCCCACCACGACATCGGTCTCCGAGCCGCGCGCGGTGAGGATGAGGACAGGCAACGACGGCCGGTCGGTGCGCAGGCGGCGACAGAGGTCGAGGCCGTCGAGATCGGGAAGGCCGAGATCGAGCACCACGAGCTCCACGGCGCTGAGGTCGTGAGCGAGGGCGTCCGCGGCGTTGCGGCACCACTGCGGATCGTGTCCCGCACCGCGCAGCGCGCGCACCAGCCCGCTCCCGATGCCCTCGTCGTCTTCGACGACGAGGATCCGTGCTGGGCCGGATGGCTCGCTCATGCTGAGAGGGTACGAGCCACGGGCCACGACGCCGGTTGGGAGCGGACGCGACCTGGGGCCTGGCGTGCCGTCAATCGGGAACTTCGGCGCCGCCGGCGTCCTTGTGGACGGTCGTGGTCTGCACGGCCGCCCCCTGCGCGCTGACGATGACCTGCACGTCGAGCGCGTTGGTGGACGTGTAGTACAGGCTGAACTTGTTGACCGGGAAGTGGTCGGTCGCCCCGCTGGTGTCGAAGTGCGCTACTCGAGTGCCGCCGGCGGGGATCGTGAACCTGGCCGGCAGCTTCGCGTAGTAGCTCTCGCTCGTGCCCGCGGTCGGGTCGGTGTACGTGTAGTACACCTCCACGCCGCTGAGGTCGGTGCTCCCCGAGTTGGCGAGCGCGATCTCCAAGTGATCGTCGGCGGCCTTCCCCGACGCGTCGACGTTGTTCTCGACGAGCACCGAGTCGATCCTCAACGTCTTGGCTGTCGCGCTGTTGTGGATTGGGTTGCTCGTCACAGGCAGGACCTGACCGCCGCCCCCCGTGATGGTCGTCTTGCCATTGCCACCGGCCGGGGCGGTGGTGGTGGTCGTCTTGGCCGCGCCTGCACTCGACGGCCCACCGCCACAGGCGGCGAGTGCCAAGGCACCGCACGCGAGCAACGCTGCGCCGAGGCGGTGCGGCGCTCGCCGGGAAACGGGGGAGTGGGTGGTCATGCTTGTCCTCCTTGAGGGACTGCGGGTTGACGGCTGAACACGTGGCGCAGGGCGGCGCCGAGGCCGAGGGTGTAGACGGCCATCCAGATCATCTCGATGCGCTTGAGGTTGAGGAGCTTGGACATGCTCAGCTCGCGGTAGCGAGGCTTCACGTCGGTCATGGCGAACGCGAACCGTTCGAAGTGCTTCGAGAACGAGGCTGCTTCGATGGCAGTGCGGACCTTCTCGTAGGTCGTGAAGTGGGTGAGGATCGTGACCTCGCCGGCGTGGCCGAGCCCAAGCGAGGCGAACAGGCCGCCCGGGATCTGGTTGTCGGCGTCGAGGGTGTCACCGATCTGGGGGAGGATGAGCACGACGACCAGCCACACGCCGAGGGCGACCATCAGCCCGGTGGTGGGCACCGTTGCTTTGGCGGTTGCGATGGCACCGAGGCAGTAGAAGACGCTCAGGTACAGGATCGACGCGCCATACGCCAGGAGCAGCTTTACGAGCTGCGGCCCGCTGATCCAGTCGTGGCCGACGACGCCGAGGCACACGACGCCGATCGCCGCGGTGGCCGCAACCAGGGTGCCCAGCAAGGCGGTGGCGCCGAGCACGCTGCCGGCGGCGAGCTCCCCAGCCGTCACGGGGCGGGATCGCAGCAGGGGCAGTGTGCGGTTGGTTCGCTCGCGGGACACGCTGAGGTAGCCGAGCGTGATGGCGATGACCGCCCCGATGATCTCGAGGTACTCGAACGCGCCCCGCAGCAGCGACAGCAGGGCCAACGGCGATGGTGCGAGGTGGGTGATGCCGCTGTCATGAGCGGCCGTGGTGTAGGCGGTGTAGTCCGCGAGCTGGCTGCGGTAGTCGACCGCGCCGACGTACACCGACGCGGCGGTGGCGATGCCGAGCACGGCAAGTAGGGCGAGGAACACCCGGCTCCGAACCGCGGCGCGGTACTCGTGGCGGGCCAGGGTCATGATGCGCTGACCGGCGGGGCTACTCATCGGACGATCCCTTCGCGTAGTCGTGGCGGTCCACCAGGCGAGTGGCGACCGCGCCCAGCCCGACCACCGAGATGACAAGCGGGAGCACGTACCGCGCGGTCTCGCTGTTGGAGGTGGTGGGGGCGGTGGCCAAGATCTGGGCGGCAGCGTGCTTGTACTGCTCGGTGATCGAGATGGGCCGAACCTTGGCCGTGAGCCGGAAGAACGGTTGGGAGGTGCTGACCGGGTCGACGATCGGGTTGAGCGACGCCACCGGGTGCAGACCCGAGGTGAACTGCGGAAGGGCGAAGGTGAGCACCAGCCACACACCCATGGCGGCGAGCAGCGCCAGCGATCGGCGCGGTGTGGTCAGCACGGTGACCATGCCCACGAGCGCGAACCCGAGCAGGTAGAGCCAGGAGAGCCCGTAGAACAGGGCGAGGCGCCCGAGCTCACCACCGGTGGGCACCGCGTGGTTCACGATGACGAGTGCCGCCGAGCTGACGACCGTGCAGGCGGCCATCGCGATGGCGAGCGCGGCGGCGGCGGCGATGGCCTTGCCGGCCACGTAGCTGCTTCGCCGCACGGGCCGGGAGAAGATGAGGCGTCCGATGCCGGTGGTCTCGTCGTCGGCCATGGCCAGGTGCCCGATCACGAGGGCCAGCAATGCGCCGATCAGCGGAATGTAGATCGACATGTTCGACAGCAGCGACAGCGTCGGCTTGAGATCGAACGGGTTCGGCGGGCCTGGCTTGCCCTCCGCGGCGAGCAGTGCGGTGGCCTGGTTGTAGACCCGCAGGATCGTGTGGTGGCTCGACCAGCCGATCACCCCGGCCAATCCGGTCATTGTGAGCAGCGTGGCCAGCAGGGCGAGGAAGACGCGCTGGCGGCGCAGCGAGAGCAGCTGCTGGCGGGCGACGGTGGCGATCACGCGGGGGTCGCTTCCATGCGCACGTAGATGTCCTCGAGCGAGGCCTCGTCGGGGAAGCGCCGGGTGGTCGCCTCGATCGAGTCCTTGTAGATGAGCTCGCCGTGGTTGAGCACGCCGATGGTGGTGCACACCTTGGCGACCTCGCTCAGGAGGTGGGTGTTCATGAACACTGTCATGCCGAGGTCCTGGTTCAGGCGCTGGATCGTGCCCCGGAGCTGGCGGACGCCGACTGGATCGAGGCCCGACGTGGGCTCGTCGAGGAACAGCACCTTCGGCTTGTGGAGCACGGCCTGCGCGATCCCGATCCGCTGGCGCATCCCCGTGGAGAACGAACCGAGCCGGCGACTGGCGAGATCAGCGGCGTCGAGGTAGTCGAGCGTCTCGGCCACAGCCCGCTTGGGGTTGGCCACACCGGAGAGCCTGGCGAAGAACTCGAGGTTCTCAGCGCCCGTCATGTGCCCGTAGAAGCGAACGTCGGCGGGCAGGTAGCCGATGGACTGTGCGACGGCGTGACGCTCGGTGACGACGTCATGTCCGCACACGCGGGCGTTGCCTGCCGTGGGGACGATCAACGTCGTCAGGATGTTGATGGCGGTGGTCTTGCCTGCCCCGTTGTGGCCGAGGAACCCGAAGATCTCACCGTGGTCGATGGTGAGGTCGATGCCGTGGAGCACCTCGTCGTCGTCATAGGTGTGGCGAACCTGGTGCAGCTCGATCGCGAAGTCGGTCATGCACTCGACCGTACGAACCGGCCGGCAAGACGGTGCTCGGCTGAGGGTTACACGACGGCAAAACCTGCCCGCGCGCCCGAGCGCTCGACCTCCGCCAGCGAGCTCGCGTTGCGGCGGGCTGATGCTCGACCGGCCCCACGACCACCTCCTGCTCGTCGGGGTCCACGAACGGGAGCGCAACGCCCGAGATGGGTCAGCAGCCAAGTGAGCGCAGGCACCGATCAGCTGATCGATAGTCGCCGATCGAGGCTGGCCTCGATGAAGGAGAAGGCGTCCTCGGGCGGTGGCAGCTCGCCGCGGCGACCCGCCGAGATGGCGCTGCACGAGGTGACCACCGCCATGTGGGTGAAGGCCTGTGGCGTGTTGCCCAGCTGCTCACCGCTCGCCGGGTCGACCATCTCGGCGTAGAGCCCCAGGTCGTTCGCGACGCCGAGCAGCCGATCGAGCAGGGCCTCGGCCTCGTCGAGGCGCCGAGCGTGCACGAGCGCATCGAGCAGCCAGAACGAGCAGAGCAGGAAGGCACCCTCGTCTCCAGGGAGGCCATCGGGAGAGCGGTAGCGGTGGATGTACCCGCCGTCGCTCAGGTCGCGCTGGACGACATCGATCGTGGCGAGGACCCTCGGGTCGGTCGGCGCCAGGAACCCGAGGGCGGGTACGAGCAGGGCGGCGGCATCGGCCAGCGGGTAACCGGCAGCCTCCACAAACCAGCCGTCCGGCGACCCCTCCGATTGCAGCCATTCGGCTATGGCATCGCGCTCGGCCCGCCAACGGGTGAGGTCGCCGTCGAGCCGGCCCGCCTCGGCGAGGCGTACGGCTCGATCGAGGGCCATCCAGCAGTTGAGCTTCGAGTGCACGAAGTGCCTCGGCTCGTCTCGGATCTCCCAGATGCCCTGGTCGGGGCGGCGCCAGGCCCGCACCGTCAGATCTGCGACCTTGCCGAGGAACTCGGCGTTGTCGACGCTCAACGCGCCGCCGGCGCGGCCGAAGAGGTACCCCGCCTCGAGCAACTGACCGAGCGAGTCGAGTTGCAAC
>JBKJSO010000053.1:0-14807 GCA_046595835.1 Acidimicrobiales bacterium
AGCTGGTGTCGACTGATGAGGTATCCGACCTGCTCCTCGATGTGCGCATGCTGCTCATGGCCGCCGATGTGGCGTCCGTGGTCGCTCCGCTCGTCGAGCAGCCCGTCGGGGCCTAGCCCACCGACTTCCGGCGGCCGGCGCCCTTGCGCGGGCGGTCGGTCAGCAGCGCCTCGAACTCAGCTTCGATCGCAGCGCGCAGCGCGCCTGGGTCGGCCACCGCGCCCAGGTCAGCGTTGAGGCCCATGTCCAGCATCCCGTCGTACGACATGAGGGTGAGGTTCCACGCCGTCCCACCCGTGGGGCCGACGGGGTAGTTCGCCTCGATCCGGGCGCCCGCGATGAACAGCGGGAACGGTGCCCCTCGCACGTTGGAGATGGCGAAGTCGACCGTCTCCACCTGCTGGCGTGCCAAGCGCACGAGGAGCGAGGTCGGCAACAGGTTCGCGAAGCCAGCCATCCCGCCCACCACGCCCAGCGCCTTCTCGCCCTTCACCGGGGCTAGGCGATCTCGGATGGCGACGAAGCGCTCGGCCGGGTCCTCGATGTCGACCGGGATGAGCACCCGGGTCGGAGTGAAGGAGTTCCCGCCGGCGGAGCCGTCCTTGCGGGTGCTGATCGGCATGGAGATCCGCAGCTCCTGGATCGGGAGGCCCGCCGCCCGGTGCACCGCGCCGGCTCCGCCCGCCGCCGCCGTGACGAAGAGGTCGTTCAGGCTCCCGCCGAGCGCCTTGGCGGCCGAGCGGGCCTCGTCGAGCGGCACCTGGAGCACCTCGAGGTGGCGCCGCAGCGATCGCTCGGTCCAGAGCGGCGAGTGGGCATGGTCCGTGACGGCCAGCTGGCGCAGCGCCGATTGGCCGAACGCCACGCCCTCCGCGCCCGCCGCGGCGAGCCTGGCTGGGTGCTGCAGCGTGCTGAACGACCCGTCAATGCCGCGGCGCAGCACCCCCAAGCCGCGGCGGACGTTGTGGGTCAGCGTCTCGACGGTGGTCTCGAGGAGGCCGGCGTCGAGGATCTCAGGCGGCGGGCGCCGCTTGGCGATGGGTTCGGTGGCGTCACGCTCGAGGTCGATGAACTGCTCCGACATGCGGATGCTGCCCTCGCCGTCGGCGATGGCGTGGTGCAGCTTCTGCACCATCGCCGCTCGCCCGCCCTCGAGGCCCTCGACCACCACGAACTCCCACAGCGGGCGGGTGCGGTCGAAGGGGTCGTTGGCGATCGACACCGCGAGGTCGAGCAGCTGGCGCATGGTGCCCGGAGCGGGCAGACCCACCGTTCGCAGGTGGTAGTCGAGGTCGAACTCGGGATCGTCTCGCCACTCGGGGGGCGCCAGGCGTCCGAGAGCCGGCACCACGCGCTGGTGCAGCCGGGGCACCATCAGGGCGGCGTGCTCGAGGCGGCTGCGCAGGCGCCCGACGTCGGGCACCGCATCGAGGATCGTGACGTTGGCGATCGACGCGCTGAGGTGCGGGTCCTTCTCCAGGTTCCACATCAGGGCTTCGACGTCGGACATCCGACGATCGGCCCGCATCTCGCGCTCGCCGCTCATGGCCCCGACGCTACTGCCGTGGGGCGGTTCGGCTCCTCAGCGAGCGACGGAGGTGTGCTTGAACTCGTTGAGATCGGGCCAATCGAGCAGGTCGAGGGTGCGCTCGACGGTGCGAATGGCGTGCGCTGCGTCGCCCCGGGGCCGGTCCATCACCCGCACGAAGGCGGCCTGCTCACCCATGACGAAGGTGGGCACACCCCACACCGTGTGATCCTTCACCGCTCGCTCGTGCTCCTGCTGCACCGTGACGATGGTGTTGCCACGGTCGATCTCGGCGAGCACGGCGTCGGCGTCGACCCCTTGCTCGGCGAGCACCGCACGCACGGATTGCTCGTCGCGCAGGTGCCCCGCATGGTCGTGGCGCAGGGCGAACAACGCCTCGTGCACGTCGAGGAACTGGTCGGGGAACGCATCGCGCACCACGATGCCCGCCTGCAGGGCGAGGAGTCCGCTGTCGTCTCGCCAGTGACCCCAGATGTCGGGCTCGCCCTCGCCGACGTGCACCTGCCCGAGGGAGAACGGAACGAACGTGACCTCCCAATCAGCCCCGCCACGCAGGCCCGCCACGAGGTGTTCATGCGCGTTGCGGGCAAAGGGGCAGCGGTAGTCCCACGTCACGGCGAACGAGCGGGTGGCGGTGGTCACGCCCAGGGCAACGGTGGCGCGGGATGGGGTATTCCCCGGGGCGTGCCGCTACGGGCGTGGCCACACGTGACGGGCCGCCGCCGCGAGACCGACGCCGAGGAGCGCGCCGGCCACGACGTCGGACGCGTGGTGGATCTTCACGTAGACGCGGCTGGACGCCACCACGACGGCGACGCCGTAGTAGAGGGGCCACAGCGGGTCACCTTGGCCGAGCACGCCGGCGGCCACGAAGGCCGCGCTCGCGTGACCCGACGGGAAGCTGCTCGACAGGGGCGTGCGCAGCCGATGCGGCCGAGGGGACACGTCGTCCCACACAGGACGAGTGCGACGAAACAGGTTCTTGATGCCGCCGTTCACGAGCAGGGACTCCGCGCCGAGGATGGCCGACAGCCGCACCGCGGACATCGGGTCGCGTCCGGGCAGCAGCGCCTGGCTGGCGCCAAGGAGGTGCCAGATGAGCGACCAATCGCCCAGCTCGGAAGCGCCATACATCAGCCGGTCGAGGGCCTTGTGGCCGCGCATCTCGTCGACGCGCCGGTCGACGGCATCGTCGAACGCCTGCACGACAGGCATGGCACGGGCGAGGGGGGATGGCACCTGACGCAGGATACTGGGCGGGCGGGGCGTCCTGGCTCAGACGGGCTGGAGCTGGGAGCGGTGCGCATCGGCCAGGGCGATGTCGCCGCCGAAGGACGGGCAGTACGCCTTGAAGGCGCACCAGTCGCAGAGGCGCGACGGGTTCGGCCGGAAGTCCTCCCGCTCGCAGGCGCGCTCCACGGCCGACCACACAGCGGCCAGCTTGCGCTCCACGCCCCGGGTCGACTGGTCGGTTGGGGTGGCGATGATGGCGAGCGGGTCGGCGAGGTAGAGCAGCTGCACCTTGGCCGGGCGCTGCCCGAAGAGGCGCTCGCACAGGAGCGAGTAGAAGGCCACGCCTGCCAGTCGTTGCTGCTCCTGGCGCTCACCGGGGGCGCGCCCGGTCTTGTAGTCGGTGACGACGAGCTGGCCGTCGGCGTCGAGCTCGAGCCGATCGATGATGCCCCGGAGCCGCACGCCCCCGAGATCGACCTCGAGCTTCAGCTCGATGCCGATCGGGGTGACGGCCGTTGGATCCTCGAGACGGAAGTACTTCTCGACGAGTACAGCCGCCTCGGCCATGAAGCTGGCCATGGCCGCATCATCGAGCTCGAGGCCTGTGAGGTCCGTGTCGTCCCGGAGGGCCGTCGCCGCATCCTCGAGGCAGGTGAGGGCGGTGGGGAGCGTGCGGAGCGGAGCGTCGAGCATGAAGAGCCGCTCGAGGGCGGCATGCACCAGGGTGCCGCGGGTGGCCGCCAGCGAGGGCGGCTCCGGGAGCCGGTCGATCGCCGAGAACCGGAACGCCAGCGCGCAGTCGGTGAACGACGAAACCTTCGAGGGGGACAGGCTCACGGGCAGCGGCAACGGCATGCCCAAAGGGTAGGCCGAGGGTGTGACAGCGACGGGTCAGAGGGAGCCCTCGAGGCGCCGAACCGCCTGGGCGCAGAGATCGGGGGCTTCAAGCGGGCCGAAGTGGCCGAGGGAGTCATGTCGCTCGAGACGGCCGTGGGGGAGCGCGTCGGCGACGGCGGGGGCGAACAGGACCGGGCCTGGCTCCTCGCGCCCGCACGCCACGACCACGGGGCAGCGCACCGCGTCGAGGTGCTCGAAGGTGTGGTGGGCGCCACCGCCGCGGTAGATGCGGGACTCGTCATCTGGGCGGCAGGCGAGGTGCACGGCGCCGTCCTCGCCTGCCTCGAAGCCGTGTCGGACGTAGGCGTGCAGGGCGTCGGCCCGCAGCACGTTGAACGGCGGCTTCGACGCGAAGTTGGCCAGGGCCTCCGCGTGAGACGGGAACGTGGGGCGCCGTCGAGCGGCCCCGTCCGCTAGGGCGTTGGTGCCGCCGGGCGACGGAAAGGACCCGGGTGGGGGCGTGATCGGTTCGTAGAGCCACATTCCGGCGAACGTCCCTGGACGGGCCTGCTCAGCCAGGAGTAGGGCCGCCCCGCCCATCGAGTGGCCCACACCGAGGGTCTCGCCCGCAGGGAGGTTGAGGGCGTCGAGCACTGCCAGCACGTCCTCGCTGAACTCGGTCCATCCGAGCGACTGATCGGGGGCCACCGTGGAGCGCCCATGCGCTCGGAAGTCGACCGCCCATCGGGCGAAGTGCTCGCCCAGGCTCGCCGCCATCGGCTCCCAGACCGCGCCATGGAACCCCGTGGCGTGGCACAGCAGTGTTGGCCGACCCGAACCACCGAGGTCGTGCACGGCGAGGGTCACCCCGTCCGTTGTGGGCACGGTGCGCATCCGTGCATCCTCGTCGGGCCGATGGTCGTGGGGCGAATAGCGTCAGACCGTGACCCCGTCTTCGGACAGCGACCCCACCGACGCCGACCGCCCCGCAGGCGACTCGCTGGACGAAGCGGCCGTGCGTGCCGTCAACCGCCGCTTCTACGACGCCTTCGAGTCCCGTGACCTCGACGTGATGTCGGACTGCTGGGAGCACAGCGACCGCGTCGTGTGCACGCACCCCGGCTGGCGCACGCTGCGCGGCTGGGGTGCGGTGTCGGGCTCCTGGTTCGCGCTGTTCGGGGGTCCGAGCCCCCTCCAGTTCATCCTCACCGACGAGGTGGTGACGGTGGCCGGCGATGCGGCGTGGGTGACCGTCGACGAGAACCTCATCAGCCCCGAGATGGGCGGCAACACGGTCGCGGCGCTGAACCTCTTCGTGCGAGTGGGCGATCGCTGGCAGCTGGTGGCCCACCACGGCGCCTCGGTGGCTCCCCAGGGCTGACGGGGCCCGCCCGGTAGGGTGCAGGCACCGTGCAAGAACTTCCCAACGCCGCTCCCATCGCCACCGACGGTCGCACGCTGCGGTCCCTGCGCACCCGCGAGGCGATCGTCGACGCCACCATCGCGCTCTTGGAGCAGGGCGACCTGCGGCCCACAGCTCCCCGCGTGGCCGACCAGGCGGGGGTGTCGGTGCGGTCGGTGTTCCAGCACTTCGACGACCTCGAGACCCTCCACGCAGAGGTCGCCGAGCGCCTCGTCGAACGAGTGGGGGCGCTCGTGTTCCCGGTCGACCCGCAGCTCCCGCTGGACGAGCGCCTCGTCGGGTTCATCCGCCAGCGGGCACTGCTCCTCGAGGTCGTCACGCCGATCCGGCGGGCGGCCGAGGTGCACGGCCCCTTCTCGGCCGAGATCACCAAGCGCCTGCGGGCGGGTCAGGCGTTCTTGCGAGCCGAGGTCACGCACACCTTTGGTCCGGAGCTCGTGGCTGCCGGCGCCGATCGTGAGGACCTGCTCGACGAGCTCGACGCGGTGCTCAGCTGGAACACCTGGGAGGGGCTGCGGGCCGGGCGAGGCCGCGACCAGCCCACCGCCGAGCGGGTGATGCGGCGGCTCGCCGCGGCGGTCCTCACGCACCAGGAGTAGCGGCGGCTACCTCGGATCCTTGGGGAACCCGAGGAGGCGCTCGCCGATGATGTCTTCTGCACAGTCAGCCAGCCAGCCAGCCAGCTCCTGGCCTGGTCGCGGGGTCGTCGACGCTGGTCTGATCGGTCCCTATCGACTCGACCGTACGTGGTCCGTCGATTGGTGAAATCATGTGACGCGCGGGACCGAGCGGAGGGGTGGCCGATCGATGGATCTTCGAGTGCTCTTGCTGATCGCGGATCGTGATCTCGGTGAGCTGGTGCGTGCCCAGGTGGACAACCTGGGCTGCGCGAGCACCCTCGCCGAGACCTACGACACCGCCAGCACGTCGCTGGCGTGGGCCGATGCCGTGGTGATCGACCTGGCCGGTGAGGGCCTCGACGACCTCTACCGTGTGCGCCTGGAGGCGCCGACGGTGCACGTGCTCGCCATCGCCCCGGACGAAGAGCGGGCCGCCAGCGCAAGGTCGGCCGGCGTGCATCGAGCACTTGTGGAACCGTTCTCCGTCGCCGACATCGTCGACGGCCTGCGCGCCATGGGTCCGAGCCCCGCGGCGGACACGGTCGACCTGCGCACCGGGGTGCGAAGCGCGGCCCCGGTCCTCGACGACGCGCCTTGGTGGGTAACCCGCTGAGAACTCGCGCTTAGCCCATCGACTTGAACGACTCCCGTGGCCTTGGGCCGTCGCTGCGCTACAGGAAGCGCCCTCGCGGGTGGGGATGTGGCAGCCTTGGACCGCTTCTGGGGGGGATGCAGTGTTGGATCCATCTGATGTTGGGCGACGCTGTGACCGGGGCTGGCTGCGCCGCCTGCCGCGATCTCGACGCAACGGTTCGAGGACGCCGGACGCTTCTCACCACACGGCGCGTCGCTGGTCACTCTCGACGAGACGGCGCATCGTCGTGATGGCTTTCGACGGCACGGAGGAGCCTCGTCGCTTGAGCCGGTTGTTGCTCGGCGTTGTTCTACTGGCGGCGGCCGCCTGCGGCGGCAGTCCGAGCACCACTGCGGGCGGTGGCTCCCCGGCGACCGCTGACGTGGTGACCAGCGACCCGGCTGCCTCGTCCACGCCTCAGCCTCGATCCACTCGCGCCTTCTCGCCCAGGGTCTCCTACACCGTCCCACAGGGATGGATCAATGCGGAAGACAACGCGGACAACTTCGTGTTGATCCCACCGACCGGAACGCTCGCTGGCGTCCGCGATGACATCAGTGACTTCATCGGCGTCTTCCGCGGCGTCGCGGCGGCTGCCGAGAACTGCGACGAGGTTCCGCAACCTGGCATCGGCACAACGGCAGCGGCCCTAGCCGACTGGCTTCGCTCACATGCCGGGCTTGAGGTAACGCCGCCGCGAGCCGTCACCATCGGAGGGGTCGACGGGCTCTCAGTGGACGTGCGCGTAGCCTCCGGGTACAAGGGAACATGCCCGTACGCCCACGACGGCGAGCCCCTTGTCCCACTCATCGTCGGTATCAATGACAAGGGCCTCCACCACGTCATCACCGCGACCTTCACCATGCGGCTTTACGTGCTGGACAGTGTCGGAGCGAACACCGTCATCGAGGTTGTGGACCACCCGGCCGGTGACGATCTCGAGGCGTATTCGAAGATCGTCGACAGCATCCGATTCGAATGAGCGGCGAGATGTCCGTCGATACGAAGGCGGGCGAATCGCGGCCACCACCCTGGGGCCGAGCGTCCGCGTGACGCAGGATGGATGCATGACCAGGGGAATCGCGGGATGTGGGCTTTCACGTCGTGGCACGCCGTGCCGATGGCGAGGCGCTGCGAGGGGTGTGGGGGCTAGGTGAGGGGTGAATGAGGGTGCGCGAGCGGCGGGTCGGCTAGGCAACGGAGATGGTCGCTCCTGTCGATGGTCATGTTGCGGATGGATTCGGCCGAGTGGCGGATACCTTCCGCGCCAACTTCACCGAGCGCAATGAGCTGGGGGCAGCGTTGGCCGTCATGCAGAACGGTGAGCTGGTTGTCGACATTTGGGGTGGTCACCGCGACAGAGCCCGCAAGCGGCCGTGGGAACGGGACACGCTCGTCACGGTGTGGTCGACGACCAAGGGCATGTCGGCGACGGCCATGGCCGTCGCCCACAGCCGCGGACTCTTCGACCTCGACACACCTGTTGCGGCGTACTGGCCGGACTTCGCGCAAGCCGGCAAGGAAGCAATCACGGTCCGCCAGCTTCTCGAACATGAGGCCGGCCTCGCGGTCATCGACACCCGGCTCGACGTCGACACCATCGCCGACGCCGACCGCCTCGGGGAGATTCTCGCTGCCCAGGCGCCGGGTTGGGCTCCCGGCACGGCGCGCGGCTATCACGCCCAGTCCCTGGGCTGGTACGAGAGCCAGCTCCTTCGCCGCGTCGATCCCGCCGGGCGCACAATCGGACGTTTCTTCGCCGACGAGGTCGCCGAGCCGCTAGGCGTCGAGTTCCACATCGGCCTGCCCGCGACGATCGACCTCGAGCGGGTCGCCACGTTCGTCGGCGGGCGCAAGGCAGCGATGCTTCTGCACATCCGAGAGATCCCGGGACCCGTACTGCGCCGCATGCTGAACCCCCGCAGCGCGACGTACAAGGCGTTCACCAACCCCAAGGCGATCACGAAGCTCCCTGACATCAACAACCGGCGCATGCTCGAGGTCGAGCTCCCGTCCGTGAACGGCACGGGCACCGCCCGGGCGCTCGCGACCATCTACGGGGCGCTGGCCAGCGGTGGTGAACGTCTCGGCATCACACCGGAGACGATGACCGAGATCGAGCGTCCGCAACCGGCCCGGCCGGATCTCATATTCGGCATCGAGAGCGCGTTCCGGTTCGGGTTCATGAAGGCGTTCCCGATCCTTGACTTCGGCACGTCGCCACGAGCGTTCGGGCACAGCGGCTCAGGCGGCTCATTCGCATACGCCGACCCAGCCTCCGGTGTCGGCTACGCCTACGTGATGAATCGCAACGGCTACGGGCTCCCGACCGACCCACGCGAGATCGTCCTCCGCGAGGCCGTGACGGCATCCATCTCCTGAGCTGTCGCGCCCCGCTGACTGCGCCGAGGTGCCGTTAGGTGTTGCCGTTGCCGTTGCCGTTGCCGCCGCGACGTCCCTGCCCAAACGCCCTCCCGCCCATCGGCGAGGGCCGTAGCAAGACACTCAGCGGCCACCGGGCACGTCGCGCAGAGTGCTCTTGCAGCGTCGAGAGAGGCGCCACGGCCAGGGAAGAACATCGTGGGACCCTGGCCCCTACAAGCAGCCTCACCATGCCACGCCGGCCGCCCCAACAGCTCCACCAGCGTGGGCCGGCCGCTGAGCGCTACGTCAGGATCGCAGCGGACGAGGCACACCTACGCCTCGACGCTGTTGAGCGGTGGCGTGCCCGTGGCGGCCGCTGCCGAGTACCTCGGCGACAGTCCGGGGGTGCTCCTGTCGACCTACGCGCACCTCGTGCCCGGCGCCCATGACCGTGCCCGCTCGGCTGTCGAGGCGGCGTTCTCTGTGGGCTCTTGTGTCCCAGCCGTGTCCCAGGGGGCACCCGGCGCCACCGGATAGGGCCTGACCAGGGTGTTCTAGCCCATCGACTTGAAGGCGAGCATCATCTCTTCGTTGAGGTTGCCGGGCACCTCGTAGCCGTCTTCCTTGCGGATCTGCTCGAAGTTGTCCCGCACCGACTCCGCCGACAGGGCGCCGTCGAAGTAGCCGGGCGTGACGCCCACGAACACCTTGGCCACGCGGCCACCACCCACGGAGTACACCTCGCCCGACACCGGGCAGTCCTCGTGGGCGAGGTAGGTGACGACCGGGGTGACGAACTCTGGGGCGAGCTTGTCCATCGCATCTCCGAAGAGCTCCTCGGTCATGCGGGTCTTCGCCACGGGGGCGATGGCGTTGACCTTGATGTTGTTCTTGGCGCCTTCGACGGCCAGCACGCGGGTGAGCCCGACGAGGCCCATCTTGGCGGCGCCATAGTTCGCCTGGCCGAAGTTGCCGAAGATGCCGGCGGCCGACGAGGTGTTGATGATGCGGCCGTAGCCCTGGTCGCGCATGATCTGCCACGCCGGCTGCGTGACGTAGAAGGCGCCGCGCAGGTGCACGTCGAGCACGGGGTTGAGCTGGTCGGGGGTCATGTTCTTGAACGACGTGTCGCGCAGGATGCCGGCGTTGTTGATGATGATGTCGACCCGGCCGAAGGAGTCGATCGCGGTCTGCACGATCGACTGGCCGCCCTCGGGCGTGGCGACGCTGTCGTAGTTGGCGACGGCCTCGCCGCCGGCCGCCTTGATCTCGTCGACCACCTTCTGCGCGGCTGTCTCGGAGTGGCCGGTGCCATCGGAGCTGCCGCCCAGGTCGTTCACGACGATGAGCGCGCCTCGCCGTGCGAGGTCGACGGCGTGGGAGCGGCCGAGGCCACCTCCGGCGCCCGTGATGATCGCGACCTTGCCATCGAACCCGAGATCAGACATGCCCTGCTCCTGCGCGTCGTCGGTGAAGAACCGGTCGAGCGTAGGCGCCGACCTCGGAGGGCTCCGAATCCTGCGGGCCCCGAGTGGGCTAGCGCCGCTGGAGCTTGGCCAGGAGGCGGAGCAGCTCGAGGTAGAGCCAGATGAGCGTGACGAGCAGGCCGAACGCGGCGTACCACTCCATGTACCGAGGGGCACCTGCCTCCACGCCTCGCTCCACGAAGTCGAAGTCGAGGAGGAGGTTGAAGGCAGCCACGCCGACGATGAGGAGGCTGATGCCGATGCCCATCGCGCTCGAGGACTGCAGGAAGGCGAGGTTGCCGCCAAAGAGGCTGAGCACCAGGTTCAGCACGTAGACGAGCATGATGGCGCCGGTGGCGGCCACGATGCCCATGCGGAGCTTGTCGGTGACCCGGATGATCCGAGTGGCGAAGAGGAAGAGCATCACAGCGAAGACGCCGATGGTGAGCGCCACGGCCTGCACCACGATGCCGTCGTAGGCCGTGTTGTAGAGGGCCGAGATGGCGCCGAGGAGCGCCCCTTCGAGCAGCGCATAGACCGGCGACGTGAAGCGGGCCAGCTTCGGCTTGAACATGGTGAGCACGGCCACGCCGAGGCCACCGAAGAGCACGAGCGGGAGCCACGCCGGGATGGTGGCCGTGTCAGCCGTGTGATCGACGCTGTTCCACCCGAACACCCCGGCCGCCACGAGCAGCACGAGCAACGCGCCCGACGCCCATGCGACACCGTTGAGGGTCATCGTGTCCTCGCCCACCACGGGACCGCGGTAGGCGGGTGCCTGATAGGCGTCTTCGAGGTGCTGGCCGGCGGCCCAGCCGGGGTTGGTCTCGGCGGCCGCGCCGACGCGGGCCTGCTCGAAGACCTTGTCGGTCAGGGCGGGGTTGGAGGTGCGCATGGGGACATTCTGCCGCCGCGGGGCCGCGTTGGTGCGTCAGGTCACGAAGTTGCGCAGCGCCTGGCCGTCAGCCCACGGAGCCAGCCACCCGCACCGCGATGTGCACGGCATGGTCGGCCAGGCGCTCGTAGAACCGGGCCACGAGGACCGCGTCCGCAGCGTGGGCCGTGGTCGCGGAGCCGTTCAGGAGCTCGGTGGTGAGCTCGGTGTGCAGGTCGTCGACCTCGTCGTCGGCTGCCTCGAGGCGGTCACCGGCCGTGGGGTCGCGGTCCGCGAATGCGTCGGCGGCGTCGCGCCAGAGCCCGGCGGTGAGGGTGCCCATGCGCTCGAGCAGACCGCGCGCCGTGGGTGTGAGCTGGGCGGCCAGGCCCGTGTTGGCCCGCTTGGCGATGTGCACGGCCAGGTCCCCCGAGCGTTCCAGCTCGGGCACGATGCGGATCAGCGTGAGCGCGTAGCGCAGCTCGCCGGCCACCGGGGCCTGCAACAGCAGGAGCCGCTCGATGTCACGCTCGAGCTCGAGCATGAGGGCATCGATCGTCGCCTCGCCGGATCGAACGACGGCCAGGGCGTCCGTGTCCCCGCCGAGGAGCGCCTCGTTGGCCGCCGCGACCGCCTCAGACACGAGGGCGAACAGCCGCACCACCTTCTGGTTGATGGCATCGATCTCGCGGTGGTAGCCGACCCGTAGGCGCTGTGGCTGCTCGCTCATGCGCGGGCCCGGCTCACAGCGTCACGCCGAGCTCGTCGGCGGCCCACTGCTTGAGCCGCTTGTAGTCGACCTTGCCGTTGGGGGCGCGGCCGATCGTGTCGATCTGCAGCACCCGCTTGGGCGCCTTGTAGGCGGCCAGCTTCCCCTTGACGTGGGCGATGGCCGTCGCCTCGTCGAAGCCGCCACCCGGCGCCACCTCGACGACAGCAGTGATGGCCTCGCCGAACTTCTCGTCGGGGATGCCGACCGCGACAGCGTCGCGCACGGACTCGATCGTCTTGAGGGCCTCCTCGACCTCCTCCGGGTACACCTTCTCGCCGCCGGTGTTGATGCACACCGAGCCGCGACCGAGCAGGGTGAGCGAGCCGTCGGCCTCGACCATGGCGTAGTCGCCCGGCACGGAGAACCGCTTGCCCTCGAAGGTGATGAAGGTGGACGCGGTCTTCTCCGGGTCCTTGTAGTAACCGACGGGCTGCCAGCCACCCACGGCAACGCGTCCGGTCTCACCCGAGCCGGGTTCGACGGCCCGGCCGTCGTCGGTGATGACGCGAGTGTGCTCGCCCACGGTGAAGGTGGCCGTGGTGCTCGTGCCACCGGCGCTCGACACGGACTGCCCCATGCCGAGAGCCTCCGACGACGAGAAGGCGTCGACGATCATCATCCCGGCATGGTGCCCGAGCAGGCCCTGCTTGGATGCTTCGCTGAACATCACCCCCGACGACGAGATCATGAACAGGCTCGAGATGTCGTACTTGCCGGGCGAGGCGTCGAGGGCGCGCAGCATCGGCTTGGCGAACGCGTCGCCCACGATGGCGATGGTCGCGACCTTCTCTCGCTCGATGGTGGCGAGCAGCTCGTCGATGTCGAGGTGCCGAGCTTCCAGCGTGACCGTGCACCCGCCGCCCGCCAGCACGATGAGCTGCGTGAAGCAGCCGGTCCCGTGCATGAGGGGGCACGCGGGCAGGCCGATGATGCCGGGCGCCGTGACAGCCTCCCTGATGATCGTGAGCTCGTCGTCAGGATCCGTGTCGCGCACGGCTGGGACGAAGGTTCCCACCAGGGTGCGAAACAGGTCGTCCTGGCGCCACATGACGCCCTTGGGCATGCCGGTGGTGCCCCCCGTGTAGAGCAGGAGGAGGTGGTCGCCGTCACGGCCCCAGGGGCCGGACACCGAGGTCGAGGTGCCCGCACTGGCGGCCGCTTCGTAGGGGGTGGCCCAGGTGGGGCAGGGGCCCTCGTCGTCGTCGACCCAGAGCCACACCTTCACCCCCGGCAGGCGGCTGCGAATGCCCTCGATTCGCTCGGTGAAGCTGCCGTGGAAGACGACCGCCACGACGTCGCCGTTGTCCCACAGGTAGACGAGCTCGTCGTCGAGGTACCGGTAGTTCGTGTTGACGGGGGCCAGCCCAGCCTTGAACGTGGCGAACATCGATTCGAGGTACTCGGGCCCGTTGTAGAGGTACTGGGCCACCTTGTCCTGCTCCTCGACACCGGCGTCGAGGAGGGCCTGGGCCACGCCGTTGGCCCGGCGATCGAACTCCGACCACGTCAGGCGGCGCTCGCCCTGGACCTGCGCGTCGGCGTCCGGGATCTGCTGGGCCACCGTCTCCCAGACGTCAGCGAAGTTCCAACCCGGCATGTGCTCCCCCTCGTTCGACAAGATCGACGGATCATCGTACTCCCTGGCCGGGGTTCTTGACCGAACGGTCAAGTGAACGGGTACGTTGCCGACATGGACTTCGAGCTGCCGTCGCACGACGATCCCCGCCGTCTCACCGTGCGGTCATGGCTCGCCGAGCATCCCGATCCGACGGGCCGCCAGCTGGCCGAGGCTGGGTACGTCGCGCCGCACTGGCCCGCGCCCTGGGGCCTCGACGCGGATCCGATCCATCAGATCCTGATCGACGACGAGCTCACCGCCGCCCGGATCAGTCGGCCCTCCAACACGATCGGCATCGGGTGGGCGGGTCCGACGATCCTGCACGGCGGCACGCAGACCCAGAAGGACCGGTACCTGGTCCCGTTGCTGGCGGGCGAGGAGATCTGGTGTCAGCTCTTCAGCGAACCGGGGTCCGGCTCCGATCTGGCGTCCCTGTCCACCCGGGCCGTGCGCGACGGCGACGAGTGGGTGATCACCGGCCAGAAGATCTGGACGTCGCTGGCCCAGTTCTCCAAGTTCGGGATCCTCATCGCCCGCACCGAGCCCGACGCCCCCAAGCACGAGGGCATCTCCTACTTCATCTGCCCGATGGACCTGCCTGGTGTGGAGATCCGTCCGATCATCGAGATGACGGGGGTGCACCTGTTCAACGAGGTGTTCCTCGACGAGGTGCGTCTGCCCGCCGAGAACCTCGTGGGCGACGTGAACCGCGGGTGGGGCCTGGCCAAGGTCACGCTTGGCAACGAGCGGGTGTCCCTGTCCTCCGGTGGCGCCCTCTGGGGCGCGGGGCCGACCGCCGAGGATCTCCTCGGCATCGTGCGGGCCGCCGGCGGCACCTGTGACGCGGTGCTGCGCCAAGAGCTGGCCCAGCTGCACATCGAGTCGGAGCTCCTTCGCCTCATCCGGCTCCGCACGGTGACGGCTCGGATCAAGGGCGAGCCGCCGGGCGCCGAGGCGTCGATCCGCAAGATCCTGGCTGACGAGCACGGTCAGCGGATCATGGGCCTGGCCAAGGACCTCGCCGGCGCGGGCGGCATGCTGAGCACCGAAGGGCCCCTCGGCGCCGACCCGGGGATCTGGAACCACGGGTTCCTCTTCGCGCCGGCGCTGACGGTGGGCGGGGGCACCGGCGAGGTGCAGCGGAACATCGTCGCCGAGCGAGTGCTCGGCCTTCCGCACGACAACGACGTCACCCAGGGCCAGACCTGGGCGGAGAGCCGCCGCTGAGGTGCTGGCGGGTGCCTTGATGACCTCGGGGCACCACGGGTGCAGTTGCAGCGCCTGGTCGGTCGCGGGCCAGACTGTCCGCCATGTCCGCCCGCATCGCCTCGATCGAGCTCAAGCGACACGAGAAGGTCGTCGCCAACGTCGACCTGCCCGGCGTGCCCGCCGGCACCCCTGGGAAGGTCCTCGTGGT
>JBKJSO010000202.1:0-5768 GCA_046595835.1 Acidimicrobiales bacterium
GTCGGTGAGACGCGCCTCTGATGCGTTCAGATAGCTCTCGAGGACCTCGAAGTAGGGCCCCTTCTCGAGGCTGTACGGCATCGTGCCCGGCATGACCACCCCTCCCCCTGCGCCCCCTGCGGATGCACGTGAATGTACCTCCTTCCGGCGGATCCGGCTCAGGCAGGCGCGAGTGCCTCGTGGAGCCGGAACGGCTCGGGGAAGCCCTTCAGCGTCACCTCACCGACCTCGGCGAACCGGAGACGCGTGCCTCGGACCAGCCGGGGGATCTCGTCAGCGACCAGCACGCCGCCGGACGGTGCAGCAGCGCAGATCCGGGCTGCCGCCACCACGGTCAGCCCGAACAGATCACCATCGGCTTCGATCGGCTCGCCTGCCGCCAGGCCGATCCGGAGGCGGATCGGGAGCTCGGGGTTCAGAGCGCTGAACCGATCGAGGTCGTCGTGGATCGCCAAGCCGCACTCGACCGCCGCTGCGGGCGAGCCAAACCATGCGCAGACGCCGTCCCCGGTGTGCTTGAACTCAACCCCGTCATGCCTGCGGAGCCGATCCCGCACCAATCGGTCGTGCTCGCGGAGGAGCTTGACGTACTCGACGTCGCCGGCACGCAGGTTCAAGGCGGTTGAGTCGACGATGTCGCTGTACAGGACGACCCGAAGCGCCGCCGTCGGTGCCGAGCCGCTCGTCCGCCCAGCCTCGCTCGACCCCTGATGACTACCCAACCGCCGGGCCTGGACGAGCAACGTGAGCATGCCGAGCTCGTCGAACACCGCGGCGGAGCGCTCGGCGAGGCCCCGCGCCACCGTGGTGTCGCCATGCGGATCCGCAAGCAGCATCGTCGCCCGATCGAAGTCGACACGCGCCGCCTCGCCGGGGGCCTCGGCAGCCGTCGCCAGCGCGCGAGCCTGCTCGAACCACGACTCGGCAGAAGCACTGTCCTGTGCCAAGGACGCGGCTACCCCGAGTAGCCGGGGGATCAGCGCTGGCCAGCCGAGTGTCCACCGAACTCCCTTGCGCCATGCGTCCGTGAGCGTGGCGACGGCCAGCTGCGCCATCGCCGAGTCTCCCAAGGCGGCAGCCACCTCGATCTGGAGCGCGGCGCTGGTGATGACGAACGGGTCCGCGCCGGGCGACACGACGGGCCAGGGTCGATCAGCGATCGCCTTGCGCACCACCTCACTCGAGCCCGACCAGGCGTCGACGAGCTGGCGGTATCGGAACAGCCCTCCGCCACCTCCCGACGCCTCCCACGCGTCGAGCACCTCGTGCGCACCAGCGACGTCCCCGCGCAGCATCCGCGCCGCGCCCATTGCCGGTTGGAAGATCGGCGATGCGAAGGTGTAGCCGGTGCGGTGCAGCAGCTGAGTCGCCTCACGCCCGTGGCGCTCCACATCGGCAAGGCGCGACTGCGCCGCGGCCAGCGAGGTCAGGACCGACTGCGAGATGCATTCCTCCCCGCGCAGGTGCCACTCCTCATTGTGGAGTCGAGCGTGCTCGGCCTGGACGACAGCGAGGGGCAGATGGCCGCGCAGCGAGCTGACCATCGGGAGCCGACCGAGCGCGGTGCGTTGGCGCCACACGTCGTCCGACAGCTCAGCACTGGCCGTGCTCCGATCGAAGGCCAGACGGGCGACCTCGAGATCAAGGTTCCCGAACGCCGCCAGACCAACCGCGAACTCAACCAGAGACGTCACCCAGGGGTCGTCCACCTGGGCGATCAGCGCGGCGGCCTGCTCCGCCCACCCTCGCGCAGCCTCGTGATCGAGCGCGGCGAAGGCCGCCTCGGCGAGCAGGGCCAGCACCATCGCCCGCAGGTCGGCGTGTTCGGCACCGGCTTCCTCGAGGAACGCCCGGGCCAACGACCCGTCGACGGCATCTCCGGGACGGTTCGTGTGCCCGATCCGGAAGCGAAGCAGCGGGATCAGGGCCTCCCCCCATCGACGAACATCGCCGTGGGCGCGGCCGAGCTCGATGGCCCTCGACAGGTGCTCGGTGGCGGCAGGCAGGTCGAAGTTGTGGAAGTCCGCCCAGCCGGTCAGCAGGTTCAGATCGGCGACCTCCTCCCACCGATCAGGACCGGGGTCACCCAGGGCAGCGATGGCCGCGTCGTAGCAGCGCCCGGCGGCCGCCCACGCAGCAACGGACCAGGCTTGGTCTCCGGCGACCCGCGTCCAGTGGAGGAGTCGCTCTGGTTCAACATCCGCAGCGCGGACAAGGTGATGAGCCAACGGCAGTGCGTGTCGTTCGAGGTCGGCGTGGTGCTGTCGTTCGATTGCGTCGGCGATGCGCAGATGCAATCGGGCACGGTCGCGTGGTCGTGGCTCGTGGTACAGAACCTGTCGAACCTGCGGGTGCTCGAACCGATACCCGCCGTCGTGCTCGACGATCAGCTGAGCGTCAACGGCTGCATCGAGGAGGGGCAAGAGCGCCGCAACGTCTCGCTCGATCACCTCGGCGAGCTCCAAGAGCGACCCAACGTCGCCAAGGAACGCCGCGGTTGTGAGGACATCGATGACGTCGGGGCCGACCCGATCGACTCGACGCCGGATCTCGCTGTCGAGCAGCGAGGTCCCGCGCACGGCTAGCTCTCGTCCGTCCGTGCGCAGCTCGCCGTCCGTGACGCTCGCACCCTCACGCAAGAGGGCCGAGACGACCCCGCGCACGAGCAGCGGGTTTCCCTCCGTGGCTTCGACGATCGCCTGCAGCAAGCGTCGCGATGGGCGACTTGGACCCAATGCCGTGACGAGCTCGTTCACCTCGAGCTCGCCAAGGCCCCCCAGCCGAATGCCGACCGTGCAGTTGTCACGCTCCATCCGCTCGATCACCCGGGCCACGTGCGCGGTGCTCGGGTCCGGCCTGTGCGTCGCCAGCAGCAGCACCGGCAGGGCAGCGAAGCTGTTGTCGTGGGCCACGGTCGTCTCAAGATGCGCCAGCAGGTCGAGCGTGGCGTTGTCGATCCACTGCAGGTCGTCGATCATCAGCACCACGGGCCCTCGCGACGCAGCGAGGCGAAGCCCGCGTTCCACGGCCATGAACAACCGGAGGCGCGCATGGTCGGCCTGAGCCGGTGCAGCACCCAGCTCCGCGTGGCCGGCCGGATCGAGGAGGTTCCCGAGGGCCTCGCGGTCATCGTCGCCGAGCTCCGCACGAAGCAGGTCCTGCAGCGCGGAAGCCATCGGCAGGTAGGGGATGGCCAAGTCTTCGTGGCAGGCGCCGCGCCACAGCGTGACCCCTCGTTGGCGTGCGATGTGCGCGAACTCGTCTGCCAGCCGTGTCTTGCCGATCCCGGCCTCGCCGCTGATCAACAGCACCTGAGGAATCGCCCCGAGGAGGTCTCCGAGCACCCGATCGAGCAGTGCCAGCTCGCTCGCTCGACCAACGAAGGGGCCATCCCGGTCGGATCGGAGCACGGGGGAACGGTACTTCTTCCACCTAAGCGGTTCAGGAACGATCATGCTGACGGTCGCGGCTCCACCTCGCCGTCTGAGCGAGGCCAATTCGGGCCGCCTGGCGCAGCCGTCAGTAGTAGATGCTCGTCTGCTCGCCGAGGCGCACCAGTGCGCCGGCCTGGTTCTCCCAGCGGAACTCGCTCTGGAAGAAGACCATGGGGCCGCGCTTCGTCTCGCGCTCGATCACGTCGACGAAGCGCCGGGTCACGCTGATGACGTCGCCGGGGCGGATGGGTTCGCCGTAGCGGTTGTGCTGGCCCCCATTGAGGAGGCGCCGGCCGGGCTCGGTGCCCATCCCCCAGAGCCAGTCGCCGGCCCAGGGGCGGTTGGGCATCCAGGCGAAGGGGTCGAAGTCGCGGGTGGCCACGATGCCGCCCCACGGGCCCTGAGCCGCCACGGCGGCGTCGAGGTAGCGGGCCGGCGGCGGCTCGGGCCAGTAGGTGGCGATGGCCCAGCGGGCGATGTCGTTGGCGCCCACTGGGGGAGCGGCCACCGGCGCAAGGGTGCGGCCGATCTTGTCGATCGTCTCCTGGGTGAGGAACGCGCCCGGGGCGGCCGCGCCGGAGGGCTGGGACGGCGCTGGCTCCACGGGCATGGCGGCCTTGCCCGCGTCGAAGTGCACCACGGTGGCCGATCCGGGGCATGTCTCGGTGTCGTCCTGGTTCGTCACCGACAGGTCGAGCGTGGTGGTGCGCAGGCCGTCGAGCTCGGCCTCGCCGGTGGGCGTCGCCGCACAGGTGAGCGTGTCGCCCTTCATGTTGAGGCCACGGAACTCGATGCGGAAGTCGACGATGTCGCCGTCGTCGCCCAGCCAGTCGGCCAGCAGGTTGTGCAGGTACGCGATGCGCAGGTTGCCCATGCCGAACACGCCGGGCATGCCCACCGCCCTGGCCGCCTCGTCGTCCATGTGGATGTCGATGAACTCGTCGTTCACCGCCGCGTAGCGGTTCCAGTTCCCGAGGCCAGTGGTGCGGACGAAGGGCGGGATCCCAGACATGACGGACACGTTAGATCGCGACCGCCCCCGGCCAGGCCGTCGCACCCCTCGACTCGATGAGGTGCCGGCGGGACGCGGCACGAAGACGACACGAGCGCGCTGCCCTAACGTCGCCCCGTGACCACCGCCTCGGACTTCCTGGCCCTGCACCACGGGCCCGGCTTCGTGCTGCCCAACGCCTGGGATCCGGGTTCCGCTCGGATCCTCGAGCAGGTCGGCTTCCCGGCACTGGCCACCACCAGCGCCGGCATCGCCTTCGCGCTCGGCCGGCCGGACGGTTCGATCGACGGGGACACGATGCTCGACCACGTGGCACGGATCGTCTCGTCGGTTGCCGTGCCCGTGACCGCCGACCTCGAGGCGGGCTACGGCGCGTCACCGGAGGGGGTCGCCCGCACGGTTGCACGGGTGGCGGAGCTCGGCGTCGTCGGGGCGAACCTCGAGGACCAGGTGGACGGCGTGCTGTTCGATGTCGACGAAGCCGCGGCCAGGATCGCGGCGGCGCGGGCCGCGGCGCCGGCGGGCACGTTCGTGATCAACGCCCGCACCGACACCTACTTCGGTGCCGGAGCGGGGGACGTGTTCGCCGACACGATCGAGCGCGCCACCCGGTACGTGGAGGCCGGTGCAGACTGCGTGTTCGTGCCGGGCGTCGACGACGCGGACACGATCCGGCAGCTGGCCGCGGAGATCCCGGCTCCGCTCAACGTGGTCGCGGGGTTGACGGCCACCGTGGCGGACGCGCCCACGCTCTTCTCCCTGGGCGTGAAGCGGGTGAGCTTGGGGGGCAGCATCGCCCGGGCCGCCCTCAGCCTGGTGGAGCGAGCAGGCCGCGAGCTGCTGGAGTTCGGGACCCTTGGCTTCCTCGATGGTGCGATCAGCTACTCGGAGCTGCAGCGCCGGCTCACCCGTTGATCGGCCAACGCCCCTCACCGACCTGACATCGCTGTTAGATTGCGCGGATGGCGCTCAAGGACCACGTCATCGCCGACAGCGACCTCCACGTGATGGAGCCGCCCGACCTCTGGCAGAGCTACATCGCGCCCGAGTATCGGCATGCCGCGCCGGTGGGGCTCACCGAGCTCACGCGCGACATGCGGGTGCGGGTGAAGAACCACACGCTGCTCCGCCTGGGTGCGGTGCGTCCGCAGCACATCGACGGCCGCAAGACGGGATGGCGCGACGAGCACGAGTCGGTCTACGCCGACGCCGAGGCCCACGGCTGGGACGCGGCGTCGACCATTCGCGCCATGGACGTCGAGGGCCTCGACCTCGCCGTGATGTTCCCGTCGCGCGGCCTGTTCGTGCTCGGCCTCGACTCG
>JBKJSO010000223.1:0-23981 GCA_046595835.1 Acidimicrobiales bacterium
CGCTCCTCCGCCGCCATGCCCAGGGCCGCGCGGGTGGCTCGTCGATCTCCGGCGGTCGGGTCGATGGCGAAGCCGTTGTAGATCGTGGTGGCCTCGATGCCGCGGTCGCGCATCTCCTGCTCGGTCAGGTGGTTGATCGTCACGTGACGCCACGCCGGGTCGGTTGGTGGGAGCTCGATCACGTCGGCATGGGCGGCCCGCTGCCACGGCGGGTCGTGGTGATGCAAGATCGCCGGCCGCCCGCGCAGCACGCCAGCGACCACCCGTGCCGCCGGTAGGTTCAGGGGGATCGTGCAGAGGTTCTCCACCACCACGAGGTCGGCGCCGGCGAGCGCTCCCGCCACGGCCGCAGTGGTCGGGGGCTCCGGACTTCGCATGGCAAGCCCGGGCAGGAGGTGGTCGACCGGACCGTCTCCGGCCACGGTGCGCACCGACCAGCCCAGGTCCGCGAACACCTGGCGCCACGTGTCGGCCACGACCGAGACCCCGTCGTGACGCCCGAGGCGGAACGAGATGAAGGCGACGGTGGGCACGACGCCGAGACCCTACCGGCGGGCTCGGCGGCGGAGATCCGCTCTGCGGCGCGCCGGATCCTCGAGGCGGCCTGGCGCGAGCTGCCCGATGGGAGCGCCTTCTGCGTGCCGAACCCCACCACCTACCCGTGGCAGTGGCTTTGGGACAGCTGCTTCCACGCCATCGTGTGGACGCACCTCGGCGACGACCGAGGCGTGCTGGAGATCCAGAGCGCGCTCCGCGACCAGGACGCTGACGGCTTCGTGCCCCACCTTCGCTACGGCACTGGCCCCAACCCGCACGCCGCGTTCTGGGGCCGGCCGACCACGTCGTCGATCACCCAGCCACCCATGTACGGGCACGCGCTGGCGGCGATGCACCAGGCGGGCGTCGAGCTGCCCGATGAGCTCCTGGGACGGGCCACGCTCGGTCTGCGCTTCCTGCTCGAACGTCGACGTCGCTCCCCAGGCGGGCTGGTGGAGCTGTGCCATCCCTGGGAGTCGGGCTGCGACGACAGCCCCCGCTGGGACGCCACGCTGAGCGAGCCATGGTCCACGTCCCGCTGGTTCGCAGCCAAGGGCGATCTGCTGCGCTCGATCGAGCGATCGAGCGCTGGCGCGCCGCTCGCCAACCCGGCGTTCCCCATCGGGTCAACCGGATTCAACGCGCTGGTGGCATGGAACGCGCTGGAGCTGGCCGCGGTCACCGGCGACGACGAGCTCGTCACGTCCGCCCACGGTCTGATCGACGCCCTCGATGCGCGCTGGGACCCCCACCTGGTGACCTGGGTCGACGACGGACCCACCGCCGCCACATCGGGAGCGGTCCGCACCCTCGATGCCTTGCTCGTGCTCCTTGTCACTGCGAAGCAGGAGGCGTTCGACCTGCTCGTCGACCCAGAGGCGTTCGGGGCCCCGTATGGCCCGCGTGGCGTGCACGCCGCCGAAGCCACCTTCGACCCACAGCGGTACTGGCGGGGCCCCGCGTGGCCGCAGCTCACCTACCTGCTCTGGGTGGCGGCCGCGAGATCGAACGCGTCAGCAGCGAGGGGTGCGCTCGTGAGATCGATGGTGGCCGGTTCCGTGAGATCCGGGTTCGCCGAACACTGGAACCCGAGCTCCGGCGCAGCCTTGGGAGCGGTGCCCCAGTCGTGGACCGCCTTGAGCTGCGTCATGGTTGAGTCGTAGTCGGTTCGGTCGATGGTGCTCCAGGCCCGCCGCCGCCGCCGAGCAAGCTCCCGCACCGCGTCGAGCGCCCCGGCCACCACGATGAGATCACCGAACGACAGCACCGAGTGAGCGAACGGGATCGGCAGGACATCGCCCAGCACGCCGAGGCGGTCAGCCGAAGTCTCGAGGTGACGTGGCCCGCCGAAGCTGGTGGTGGCGACGGCGGCACGATCCACCACGCCGGCGCGCACCAGGGCGTCGCCCCGCACGGGCACGCCGTTGTTGAGGACGACGGCCACGAGGTTCAGCAGCAGCCCGAGGCCGATCACCACGATCCCGGTCACGTGAGCGTTCGCGCACACGAAGCCGAGCAGCACTGCGAGGGCGCCTGCCATCACAAGGGGGGCGAGGTCGGACGGGGTGAGGTGAGCGGCGGCAGCGCCCACGGCGCCCACCGCCAGGAGGGGCAGGCGGCGGAGGCGGATGCGCACGGCACGAGCCCCCAACGGTGGCTGCGACCAACCGGCCGCCAGCCCGGCGAGGACAGCGACCACCAGCACGAGCACATCTCGACGGTAGCCACGCGGCCCCGCCCGGCGGCGGACCCGACGCCGCTGACTCAGTTCCCGTTGAACTCGCTCATGTCGATGTTGCAGTCCGAGAAGTAGCTGAAGATGTCCCGCATTGCTTGGTCCTGGGAGAGGGTCCCCGACTTGACCGCGTCGCTGATCTTGCCGGCCAGGCAGCGCGCCTTGTCGCGGGGCAGCCCCATGCTGCTCTCGTAGACATCCGCGAGCTGCTGCTCGAAGTCGGCCGGCAGCTCCCCGCCTGAACCGATGGAGCCCGCGGTGGTATCCGTGGACCCGGTCGATCCGTCGCCGTTGCCCCCGCCCCCCATGAGCAGGAGCCCGGCTACGACGGCCGCCACCGCGACCAGCGCGATGCCACCGATGAGGAAGCCCTTCTTCGAGCCGGCGGACGCTGCTGCGAGGGCGCCACTGCCAGCTCCGAGCGGGGGGGTGATCCCGGGCGGGGGCGGTGCTGCCGGCCACACGGAGGTCGGATCGGCCGCGGGGGTGGGCTGCGTCGCGGTGGGATCTCCCCAGCGTGGTGCGTCATCAACGGAGTCGGGCGCGCCCGCGGCCGCGTCGCTCGGTGACGCCGTGAAGGCATCCGTCGTGGCGACACCGGCGTTCGACACGTGGTCGGTCCACGCGGAGCCGTCCCAGTACCGGTGCTCGAAGCGACCCGTCGGATCAGGCTGCCACCCAGACGCGTTGTCACTCATTCGTCGATCCCCCTAGTTCTTGAGCTGGGCCGTGTCGATCTTGCAGGTCTTCAGCGCCTTCAGCGCCGCGGCGGTGAACTCGCTCTCGAGACCCTTGGGAGGGGCGCTGGCGGAGAAGTCGACATCCTTCAGCTTCTTCACGCCGATCTCGTCGACGATCACGCCGGCGAAGCACTCGGAGGCCTTCTTGTCGAGGCCTTCCTTCGCGATCTCCGTGGCCACCTTGGCCTTGACCTTGGCTTCGCTGTTCCCGCCACCGTCACCACCGCCGCCGCACCCGACCAGCGTGACGAGGGCGAGGGTCGCGGCGAGCGCGGTGAGCTTGGTACTGGGCATCGGGTCCGCCTGCGTCGGTGTCGTTCAGGGACCGGCGCAGCATAGGTGCCTTGCCGCGGCCACCCTCGCCCAGATGCTGCGCTCCCACCTACCATGCCGCCGGATGATCCACCTCGAGGACCGTGGCCCGGTCGCGCTGCTCACCATCGATCGACCCCACCGTCGCAACGCTCTGGACCACGAGGCCCTGGAGCAGCTGCTCGACTCCCACAGTCGCGCCGCCGGCGCGCGCGTCCTCGTGCTCACCGGAGCCGGCGGCCACTTCTGCGCCGGCGCCGATCTCGCCGGCGTGGAGGACACCTCGTTCACCGATCTCCTCCGCGCGGTGCTGGCCGCTCTGCGCGACGACCCCCGACCGCTCATCGCCGCGGTCGACGGTGCCGCGCTGGGGGCGGGCACCCAGCTCGCGGTGGCGTGCGATCTGCGCGTCGCCACCCCCGCCGCCCGCTTCGGCATCCCCGCGGCCAAGCTCGGACTGATGGTCGACCACTGGACGATTCAGCGGCTCTCGCTGCTGGCCGGCGCTGGTCCGACCCGCGGCATGCTCCTCGGCGCAGAGACCTACGGGGGCGAAGACGCCGAGCGCCTCGGGTTCGTGCAACGCCTGGGTTCCCTCGACGACGCCCTCGGCTGGGCCGACGAGATCGCGGCGTTGGCCCCGCTCACCCTGGCCGGGCTCAAGCTCGCCCTGAACCGCCTCGAGATGCCGGTGAGCCGCGGCGATGACCCCGACGTGCACGCGGCGTGGGATGACGCCTGGGGCAGCGAGGACCTGCAGGAGGGCATCGCCGCGTTCCGGGAGCGCCGCCGCCCCGTGTTCCACGGCCGCTGACGCCGTGCGCACAACCTAGAAGTTCGAGGGGAGCAGGCGGCTGAACTCCTCGAAGAAGTAGAAGAGCGCTACGAGGAAGAACGGCAGCCCGATGGCATACGCGGGCCACTTGCGCCACTTCCGGCCGAGCGCCCAGGCGAGCAACCAGATCGCGGCGCACAAGCCTCCGAGCAGGATGGCCGGCAGTGCCGGGGCACCCGCACCATCGATGCTCTCGAGCGCCCGCGGAGCCGGAGTGGGGGTGTTGGTGCTGGGAGGTGCCGGTCGAGGGAGGGCCACCTCATCCGCCGCCAGCAGCGCCACCACGACGATGCGCTGGCGCGCGCTGTACTTGGGGTGGCAGGCCGTCAAGGTGAGGCGATCATCGCCCTTGTCGTCCAATACATCGACCTGTGTGGGTGGCACGATCAGCTGCTCGCTCACGACGTAGCGAAAGCTGCCCTGGGTCGTGTCCACCAGGATCTCGTCGCCCGCCACGAGCTCGTCGATGCGGTTGAACGGTGCTCCGTAGGTGGTTCGGTGGCCGGCGATGGCGGCGTTGCCCTCCTGACCGGGGAGCGGCGTGTCCGGGTAGTGCCCCGGTCCCTTCTTGAGATCGGGGAGGGCGATGCCCTCGACCACGATCTTGTCGACCCCGATCTTGGGGATGCGCAGGTGGGCGGTCGACTCGCCTTCTGGGACCGGCGCCAGTGGGGGCACCGTCGAGGGCACGCTGCTGCCGGGCGCCGTCGTGCTGCTCGACGGGCTCGACGTGCTCGACGTGCTCGACGTGCTCGACGTGGAGGTGGACCCGGCCGCACCGAGCACCTCCGCGAACTGCTCCTCCAGCCGGTGCTGGGCCTGGGCCTCACGGATCCCGGTGCCCCAGAGCTGGTAGGCCACAAAGAGCAGGATCAGCACGCCCGCGGTGATACAGGTGCGTCCGATCGCCCCGAGGACCTTGGCCAGCCGCATCGGCCGAGGCTACTGGGCGCCGTGGCTCGCCTTGGTCGCATCTCCAGGCCGTCAGTAGCCTTGGTCGATCCCCATGGAACCCGTTGTCCACCTCCGCGGCGCGGTCACGCTCCTGGGCCGGTTCCCCGCCCTGGCCGGGATCGACCTCGATGTGTCCGCCGGCGAGATCGTGCTCCTCCGCGGGCCCAATGGTGCCGGCAAGACCACGTTGCTTCGCCTGTGCGCCGGCCTGCTCCCCGTCACCCGGGGCCAAGCCCGAGTGCTCGGGCACGACCTGGCCGACCGTCGTGCGGCTCGGTCCGTGCGGCGCCGGGTCGGCTACCTCGGCCACGCCGCTGGCCTGTACGACGACCTCACGGTGCAGGACAACGTGCGCTTCTGGGGTCGTGCCGCGGGGGCTGAGGGTGCCGACGTCGAGGCGTCACTGGCGGCGTGTGGCCTCGACGGCCGACTCGCTGACCTCGTCGTCGCCCGCCTCTCGGCGGGCCAGCGTCGCCGCACCTCGCTCGCCTGCCTCCTCGCTCGTCGACCCGAGCTCTGGCTGCTCGACGAACCGCATGCCGGTCTCGATCACGAGGGCCGCGACCTCCTCGACAGCCTCGTACATCGGGCCGTCGCTGCGGGTGCCACTGTCGTGCTCTCCTCACACGAGCTCGACCGGGCCGAGGCGTTGGCCCACCGAGTGGTCCAGATCGCGGGGGGCACCACGGATGCCGCCGCGTCTGCGCCCCGCCCCCACGGGGAGCCAGCCCTTGTTCCGTGACGCTGCCCTCATCGCCGGGAAGGATCTACGCATCGAGCTGCGCTCGAAGGTCACCCTCCAGCAGGTGGCGCCCTTCGCCGTGCTCATGCTGATCCTGTTCGGCGTGGCGCTCGACCCCGATCGCGGCGTGCTGACCCGGGCCAGCTCGGGCCTGTTCTGGGTGGCGGTGCTCTTCTGCGCCCTGCTCGCCATCCAGCGGGCCTTCACGATCGAGGCGGCCGACGGTGGACGCGATGCCCTGCGCCTCTCCGGCCTCGATCCGGCCGGCATCTTCCTCGGCAAGGCCGCGGCCATCGGTGTCCAGCTGCTCGTGCTGGAGGTCGTCCTCGCGACGGGAGTGGTCGTCATGTACGGGACGGAGGTCACCGGCTGGCCCCTGCTGCTGGCCACCTGCGGGGCCGCGACCGCGGGGCTGGCCGCAGCGGGCACGCTGTACGGCGTGCTCGCCGCCGGTCTGCGCGTCCGTGAGACGCTCCTCCCGATCCTTCTGCTGCCCGTGCTGTCACCCGTGCTCATCGCCGCCACCAAGGCCTTCGAAGCCGCGCTGGGGGGCGCGGCTGCAGACGGATGGCCCTGGTGTGGGCTGCTCGTCGTGTTCGCCCTGCTCTACCTCGCCTTCGGCACCCTCGCCTTCGGTCCCCTGTTGGAGGAGTCCTGATGTCCGCCCCCCGTCCGTCTACGTCATCCGGCGCCACCCGTGTGCTCGGCGCGCTCTCGCTGGCCGGGCTGGGCCTGCTCCTTGGCTACGCCCTGCTGTGGAGCCCGAGAGACGCCGTGCAGAAGGACGCGGTGCGGATCATGTACGTGCACGTCCCCATGGCGATCGTGGCCTTCACCGCGTGCGGCATCACCACCTTCGCATCGGCGATGTGGCTCCGGAAGCGCTCGGAGGGCTGGTGGGTGCTCGGCGGTGCCGCAGCCGAGGTGGGGCTCGTGTTCACGGCGGCCACGCTCATCACCGGTTCGATCTGGGGCCGGCCCACCTGGGGGACCTACTGGGACTGGGACCCACGCATCACCTCCACCACGCTGCTGTTCATCCTGCTCGTCGGCTACCTCGCCCTGCGGCAGGTCGACAACGAGAGCGGCGATGCCGCACAGCGGGGGATGCGCGGAGCGATCGTCGGGCTGCTCCTCTTCCCGAACGTGATGATCGTGCACTACTCCGTCGACTGGTGGCGCTCGTTGCACCAGACCGCCACCATCACCCGGCTCAATCCCACCATCGAGGGCACGATGCTCTTCACCCTGATGTTGGGGATCGTCGTGTTCGCACTGCTCTTCGCGTGGCTCCTGATCCACCGATTCCGAGTGGGCTGGCTCGAGGAGCGAGCCGGTGCCAGCGGCATCGATCAGGCGCTCACCGAGCGTCGCGCCGAGGCCGGCGTCACCACCGGAGGCTCGATCTGATGGGCTGCATCGCGATGACGAATGTGGGCTACGTGGCCGCCGGGTGGACCATCCCGCTCGTCCTGCTCGCTGGCTACTCGGTGCGCACCATCCGACGCGGCAGGATCCTCGCCGAACGGGTGCCCCCCGAGGAGCGTCGGTGGAGCTGAGCCCGCGCACGGCCCCCGATCCCGCGGGGGAGTCCGTTCATCATCGCCGGAGCCCCTGGGCCTACGGCGTGCTCCTCGCTGTGCTCTTGGGCCTGGGCGTGGTCGTGTACCAAGGCCTCACGTCCGCGTCGCTGTACTTCTACAACGCCGACGAGGCCGTCTCCCAACGAGCGGATCTCGGAGACCGCCGCTTCCGGCTCCAGGGCACCGTGCTCGGAGACTCGATCGTGCCCACCGACAAGGGCGTGCGCTTCACCGTGGCCTTCGACGGCGTGCGGGTGAAGGTCCACCACGACGGTGATCCGCCCGAGCTGTTCCAGGCGGGCATCCCAGTGGTGTTGGAGGGGCACTGGGCCGCATCGGGTGCGTTCTTCGCCAGTGACACGATCCGGGTCAAGCACTCCGCGCAGTATCAGGCCGACAACGGCGATCGGCTGGTCGACGCGAAGCGCGGCGGCACCACAGCGGTCACCACCGCCGACTCCTCTACACCGTGAACGCCACCCTCGGCTCAGCCGGCGTGGTCCTCGGTGTTGCGGCGTCGCTGCTCGGCGCCCTCACGATGGCCGCCGGCCTGCGCCGCAAGCGACCCCAGATCCTCGAGGCGGGGTGGAGCTACAGCCTGCTCATCCTGCTCGGTGCCGTCATCGCCGTGATCGCGATGGAGCGGGCGCTCATCACCCGCGACTTCAGCGTCGCCTTCGTGCACGACCACGGATCGAGCCGCACGCCCCGGCTGTTCAACGTCGCCACGATGTGGTCGGCGCTGGAGGGGTCGATCCTGCTGTGGACGCTCATCCTCGCCGGCTTCACCGTGCACGTGGCGCGGAAGTTCCGTCGCCGGCTAGCTGACCCCCTCGTCGGCTGGGCGCTGCTCACGATGTTCGTCGTCTGCGCCTTCTTCTTCCTCCTGCTGCTCATGCCGGCCAACCCCTTCACGACGGTCAGCGTGGCCGCTGGCTACGACGGTCCCGGGCCGAACCCGCTCCTCCAGGAGCACCTCCTCATGGCCTTCCACCCCCCGATGCTCTACCTGGGCTACGTGGGCTTCACCGTGCCCTTCGCGTTCGCCGTGGCGGCCCTCGTCACGGGTCGCCTCGGGGAGGGCTGGCTGGTGGAGACCCGCCGCGCCACCTTGCTGGCCTGGGGGTTTCTCACCGTCGGCATCATCCTCGGCGCGTGGTGGAGCTATGAGGTGCTTGGTTGGGGCGGCTACTGGGGCTGGGACCCGGTGGAGAACGCCTCGTTGCTGCCCTGGCTCACCGGCACCGCGTACCTGCACTCGGTGATGGTGCAGGAGCGGCGCGGCATGCTCCGGGTGTGGAACCTGTCGCTACTGTGCGCCACGTTCAGCCTCACGATCCTCGGTACCTTCCTCACCCGTTCGGGGGTGCTGGAGTCGGTGCATGCGTTCTCCGACGGCAGCATCGGCGTGTGGCTCCTCACGTTCTTCGGTCTCATCGTGGCCGTCACCCTCGGGCTCATCGGTTGGCGCGGCGACCGGCTCCGATCACCTGGCCGGATCGACTCGCCCCTGTCGCGTGAGGGAGCGTTCTTCGCCAACAACGTGCTCTTCGCTGCGTTCGCCTTCGTGGTGCTCCTCGGAACCGTGTTCCCGCTGATCATCGAGGCGGTGAAGAACCAGCCCGTCACGGTCGGGCCGCCGTACTTCGACCGGATGACCACGCCGATCGGCATCGTGCTGCTCTTCCTCATGGCGATGGCACCGGTGCTGCCGTGGCGCAAGGCGTCCACCGAGCTCCTCTCGCAGCGGCTTGTCTGGCCGGCGTGGGCTGGGGCCATCACGTTGTTCGCCGTGGTGGCGCTCGGCGCCAGGGGTTGGGCTCCGATCCTCGCCTTCGGGCTGGGTGGCTTCGCCGGTGGCGCCGCCGTGCGCCAGGTGGCCCTGGCCACCCGCCGCCAGGGCTGGCGAGGTTTCGTCGGCCGCACGAACGGCGGGATGATCGTCCACCTCGGCGTCGTCGTCGTGGCCGTCGCCATCGCCGCGTCGGGCAGCTACGTGCACGAGCGCGAGGCCCGGTACGCACCAGGCCAGACACGGATCGTCGGCGGGCACCAGATCACCTACCTCGACACCCGCGAGGTGCTCGAGCACAACCGCACCGCCACCAAGGTGCGCGTCCGGGTCGATGGGGGCAAGACGTATGAGCCCGCGCTGTCGCGGTACCCCGGGTTCGGCCAGCTCATCGGCACCCCGTCGGTGAAGACGGGGATCACGGAAGACGTCTACCTCACCATCACCCGCCTGCCCGACGCACCCGCCGGTCAGGTCACCCTCCGGGTGATCATCGAGCCAATGGCCCTGTGGCTCTGGATCGGTGGCGGGGTGATGGCCTTCGGCACGATCCTCGCGGCATGGCCGGGCCGACGCCGCCGGCCGACCGACCCCGCGTCGGCTCCCGTCCCCGGGGCGGCTGTCGGCCCGCACCCGGATCCGCGGTTGGACGACGCCGATCCCGCCCTCGAGCCGGTGGGCGTCGACTGATGGACACCGACCTGATCGCATCCGCGGACGACCGCGGCGACGACGACGTCGCGCCGCGCGGGCCCCGAACGGCCCTGGTGGCCGCCGCCGTGGTGGCCGTGCTGGTCGCGCTGCTCGTCGCGGTGCTGGCCACGCGCGACCCGAGCGTGGAGCGCGTCACGCGGAGCCCGCTCCTCGGCAAGCTGGCCCCCGCCATCGCCGGCCCCACGCTCAGCGGCGACACCTTCGACCTGTCGGGCCAGCGTGGAAGGTGGGTAGTGGTGAACTTCTTCGCCACCTGGTGCACCCCCTGCCTGGCCGAGCACCCGGAGCTGGCTGCCTTCGATCAGAGCCATGCAGTGACGGGAGATGCGTCCGTCGTCAGCGTGCTGTTCGACGACAAGCCCGAGGCCGCTCGCAAGGTGTTCGAGGAGCGCGGCGGCGACTGGCCCGTCGTGATCGATCCCACGGGCTCGGTGAGCGTCGCCTATGGCGTCGCCCGCGTGCCGGAGTCGTTCCTCGTGGCACCCGACGGCACCGTCGTGCAACGCCTCGTCGGGGGCGTCACCGCGGCGGGCCTCGATCGCATCCTCGCCCAGTACGAGGCGGCGGCCGGCGGTTCGGGGTCATGAGCCGCCTGCGCGGTCCGTCGTTCCGGCGCTGGAGCTGGCTCTGCATCGGCGCCCTCGTGCTCGTTGCCCTGGTTCGGGCCGGTGTCTCCGACGGTCCGCCGCTCACCGCCGAGGAGCAGGTCCGTCACATTGCGGCAACGATCAAGTGCCCCACCTGTCGCAGTCAGTCGGTGGCCGGCTCGGACTCGGCGGCGGCTCGGGCGATCCGGGGCGACATCGCCAAGCGTGTGAGCGATGGTGAGTCCGCCGATGAGATCCGTGCGGCGGTGGCGGCGACGTACGGGAACGACGTGCTGCTCACGCCCCCTCGATCGGGCGTCGAGGGGATCGTGTGGATCCTGCCGGTGGTTGCTCTCGTGCTCGGTCTCGCCGGCCTGTCGGCTGCCTTCGCTCGGTGGCGGCGCGAGCCGGCCGCGGCGGCCACCGACGCCGACCGTGCGCTCGTCGAGCAGGCGCTGGCCGAACACGACGCTCCATGAGCACGGTCGGCCCGTTCGAGGAGCAGCGCGACTTCCTCCTGCGCTCGTTGGAGGATCTCGAGGGCGAGCGCGCTGCGGGCGACGTTGATGAGCACGACTATGCGGCGTTGAAGGACGACTACACGGCACGCGCCGCCGCGGTGCTCCGGGCCATCGACGCTGGTCGAGCCCCGTCGGAGCCGCCGGCGCGCCGGTCCCGCGCCCGCATGGTGCTAGCCGGTCTCGGCATCGTGGCCTTCGCCGGCCTGGCGGGGATCCTGATGGCCAACGCGCTGGGTCGTCGCGACACGGGCGAGGTGGTCACGGGCGGGATTCGCCAGTCGGTCACCGAGAAGCTCAACGAGGCTGGTCGTCGAAGCGCGGCCGGGGAGCTCACCGCCGCCATCGACCTCTACGACGAGGTGTTGGCGCGGGATCCGGGCAATGCGGAGGCGCTCACCTACAAGGGATGGATGCAGACGCTGAACGGCGACGGCTCGACGGGACTCACCACCCTGCTCGATGCCGCCACCAAGCACCCCTCGTACCCGGACGTGCACGCCTTCCTTGCGGTGGTGTTCTTCCGCAGCGGCCTCGTGGAGCAAGCCAGCCGGGAGCTCACCCGCCTCGATGCGCTCAACCCGCCCCCTGCCATCCGCGACCTCACCTCGGGCCTCCGCAAGAAGGTCGCCGACGCCCTCACCAACTAGGTCGGGGGAGGGCGGTAGCTGCCCTTGGAGAACCCGTCACCGTCGCGGGTGAGCACCCAGGTCGATGCCTTCTGCCAGCGAAGCTCGTCCTTGAGCTTGGTGCCGCGCCGCTGGAGCGCCTCGAGCAGATCAGGGATGACGTCACCGTGGCTACAGATCGCTGCCGTCTCACGGCGCAGCTCCTCGGCGAGCGCCAGCGCCCCGACGAAGCCCATCGCCTCGGCGAGACGTTCGTCGGGAAGGACCTCCAGGCCGAGCTCCTTCGCGAGTGGTTCAAGGGTCTCCACACACCGCCGAAACGGGCTCGCCACCAGGCGCGTGATGCCCGCGTCGGCGAGCTGGACCCGCAGCCCGTCAGCCTGCCGCAGTCCCCGCGGGGAGAGGGCTCGGAGCTCATCGCGCTCGCTGGCCGGCCCCCGAGCTCCGGCGTCAGCATGGCGGACGACGTAGAGCTTCCCCACGACCGCCCACGCTATCGGGCGGTGGTCACCGGCTCGTCAGCCGGCGCCGCGCGGCGGCTCACCCGGTGGCGAGCGCGCGCAGGCGCTCCAAGATCTCAGGCAGGGCGGCGAGCGCGGCGTCGATGTCGGCGTCATCGGTGTTCCAGCCCACGGAGAGCCGCAGGCTGTGGTGGGCGTCGACGCCCATCGCCTCGAGCACCGGCGAGGGCTCCAGAGCTTCGGAGGAGCAAGCCGAACCGGAGTGGGCGGCCACCCCGGCCCGGTCGAGGCCGAGGAGCACTGCCTGCGGCTCGACGCCGTCCACTCCCAGGCACACGAGATGAGGGAGGCGATGATCCCGGTCGCCGTAGATGCGGATCCCCGTCAACGCGGGTACGGCTGCCAGCACGCGATCGGTGAGCGCCCGTTGCGTCAGCGCCTCCGCATCGAGCGACGTGCCGAGCACCTCCGCGGCGGCGCCGAAGCCGGCCAGCAGCGCCACCGGCTCGAGTCCGGCTCGTCGGACCCGCTCCTGGTCGCCGCCGACCATCAATGGGCGCAGCCGCAACCCTCGCCGCACCAGCAGCGCGCCCACCCCGGCGGGCCCGCCGAGCTTGTGCGCCGACACCGACAGCAGGTCGGCGCCGAGCTCGTCGAACGCGATCGGCACGTGGCCGTTGGCCTGCGCCGCGTCGACGTGCACGAGCACGCCTCGCTCGCGACAGGTGGCCACCACCTCGGCGACGGGCTGGATCGTGCCCACCTCATGGTTGCCCCACTGCACGTGCACCATCGCGGTGTCCGGTCGGATGGCGGCGATCAGCTCGTCAGGGTCGATCCGCCCGAGCCCATCCGCGCCCACCACGGTGGTGTCGCCGTGCAGCTGGGCGGCCTTACCGACCGCGGAGTGCTCCACCGCGGCGAGCACCTGGTGCCGGCCGCGCTCCGCGGCTCCCCAGCTGGCGGCGGCGATGGATTCGGTCGCCCCGCTCGTGAACACAACGGAGCGCGGGCGGGCCCCGAACAGCGCCGCCACCTGCTCCCGGGCGGTCTCGACCGCGACGCGCGCCTCAAGGCCCTCTGCGTGGATCCTGCCCGGGTCGCCGCCGGGGCGGGCCAGCCACTCCGTGACGGCCGCTACCGCCTCCGGCCGGGCCGGTGCGGTGGACGCGTGGTCCAGGTAGTGCCTCGCCACCCCGCGCTAGCTCGTGATCGACGTGATGCAGCGGTCGTCGCCCATCGGGCGGCTCTCGGAGGTGGCCGCGCCGGCTTGGCCGTAGAGAGCGCCGAGCATGCCCCGTACGAGGCCGCGGTCGACCGCGCAGATCACCGGGTGCTCGATGGCGGCTCCGCCGAAGGGGCAGTGCTCGGACACGATTCGCAGTCCGTCGCCGTGGCGCTCGGCGTGGGCCGCGAACCCGTGGGCCGTGAGGGCATCGGCCACGCTGTGGAGCGCGCTGCGGAACGACTTCTGGGCGGCGTGGGAGGAGGCGAGCGGCGGGACGGCGGAGGCGTCGACCCCGCCCATCGAGGCAGCCATCGCTCGGCCGAACTCGGTGCCCACCTCTTCGGCCATGGCCTCGGCCTTGTCGGCCGGGAGGAGGGAGAGGGCCTTGCCGAGCAGCGTGACGAGGAGGTCGTCGTGGCGGACGGGCAGCTCGAGGGTCATCTCGGGGGCGGTGACGCGATACTGCTTTGAGGGACGGCCGGCTCCCGTGCCGCTGCGACCGGTGGCCACCTCCACGTACCCGCCGCCGGCGAGCTTGTCGAGGTGGTGCCGGGCGACGTTGGGGTGCAGCTCGAAGCGCTCGGCGACCTCGGCAGCGGTGGCGCCGGGTCCGTGAGCGTCGTCGGGGGCGGGCTCGCTGCGCTCCCGCACGAAGAGGTAGATCTCGCGGCGGGTGGGGTCGCCGAAGGCCGAGGTGATCGCGGTGACCGCTGACGAGAACTCCGTCGGCGTCAGCGTCGGCTGCGGTGGCTGTGCCATCGACCGGTATTCTACCTACGCAGATAGTGGAAATCCCCCGAACCGGAGCCGCTCACCTCATGCCCGTCACCGCCGATGACGTCATCGCCGCCCTTCGCCCCGTGGAGGACCCAGAGCTCCACCGCTCGATCGTCGACCTGGACATGGTCCGCAACGTCACCGTCGAGGGCGATGCCGTCGCCCTTGAGGTCACCCTCACCGTCGCCGGATGCCCGCTCCGCAACGAGATCCAGTCCCGTGTGACCACCGCGCTCACCGCCATCGGCGTGGCGTCGGTCGACCTGTCGTTCGGGCTCATGACCGACGAGCAGCGTGCCGCGGTGCGTCAGATGCTCCACGGCGACCCGAGCGCCACGGCGGGCAGCCAGCCGTCCCATGGCCATGCCGAAGGTCGAGCCATCCCCTTCGCCGACCCCGACTCCACCACCCGCGTCCTACTCATCGCCTCGGGAAAGGGCGGCGTCGGGAAGTCGTCGGTCACCACGAACCTGTCGATCGCCCTCGCGCAGCGGGGTCACAGCGTGGCCGTCATCGACGCCGACGTGTGGGGCTTCTCCATCCCCCGGATGCTCGGCGTCGAGCACCCGCCCGCGGTGATCGACTCGATGCTCGTGCCCCCCACGGGCGCGGGCGGCGTCCGCTGCATCTCGATGGGGTTCTTCGCCAAGGAGGACCAGCCGGTGATCTGGCGGGGGCCCATGCTCCACAAGGCACTGGAGCAGTTCCTCACCGATGTGTTCTGGGATGACCCCGACTACCTCCTCGTCGACCTCCCTCCGGGAACGGGCGACATCTCGCTGTCCCTGGCCCAGTTCCTCCCGCGTGCCGAGGTGTACGTCGTCACCACCCCGCAGCCTGCGGCCCAGAAGGTCGCCCAACGGGCCGGGTTGATGGCGCAGAAGGTCAACCTCACGGTGAAGGGCGTCATCGAGAACATGAGCTGGTTCACGGGCGACGACGGCACGCGCTACGAGCTCTTCGGCGCCGGTGGGGGTAGCGAGCTGGCCGAGCGGCTCGACGCGCCACTCCTCGGCCAGATCCCACTCGTCACCGAGCTCCGCGCGGGCGGCGACAGCGGTCATCCGATCGTCCTCACCGACCCTGACGGTGATGCCGCCGTGGCGTTCGCGCGCATCGCCGAGCGCATCGAGGTCGAGCTCGCACCCACCCGTCGCTACCGCAAGGAGCTCAAGCTCCTCTAAGCCGGTGAGCAGCTGAGCTCATGGTCGCCGGTCGGCGTTGATCAGGGTGCTTCAGACCGGGCGTTGAGGGCGGCCTGGTGCAGGGCGTCGGCCAGCGGGCCGGAGTCGCCGCTCTTGAGGAGCAACGGGATGTTGAGCCGCGCCATCTCGCGGCGCACGAAGTCACCCGCCACGGCGGTGTAGGCCACGATGCCGATCTGCGGGTGGTCGCGCTGGAGCTCGGGGATGACCTCGAACCCGTTCATGCGGGGCATGAGGAGGTCGAGCACGATGGCGTCGACCTCCAGCTGGTTGCAGGCCTCGAGCACGGCCAGCCCGTCGGACGCCTCGCCGACCACCGTGATCGCCCGGTGGCGCAGCCCTAGCCGGAGCAGGAGGCGTACGTCAGGTTCGTCGTCGGCGATGAGCACCCTGAGCTCCTCGCCGAACTGGTCTCGCTGTGTCACCGCGCCGCCGGGAGGTCGATGCACACGTCAAGGCCGCCCCCATCGTGGGGCTCGATGGTCAGCTCGCCATCGTGCTGGCGGGCGAGAGCCCGGGCCACCGGCAGACCCAGCCCGAACCCGGGAGCGGAGGTGACCGCCGCCTCGCCGCGGTAGAAGAGCTCGAAGGCGAGGTGCACGTCGTCGGGCTGCAGCTCTGCGCCCTGGCTCGACACGGTGATGAGGGCGCGTCCGTCGGTTGTGCTGGCGTGGAACGTGTAGGGCGGCGAGCCGTACCGGCGGGCGTTGTCGAGCACTCGCTCGAGCATCGTGTCGCCGGCGCCGGGACGCAGGAGTGCCACCACCTCGTGGTCACCGCTCAGCTCTAGGTCGTCGTCGACGTCCAGCGCGTCCCAGGTGGCCTGCGCTGCCGTCACGAGATCGAGCGGCTCCGGCTCCCCCACGGGGAGCACGGTGGTGATGTCGGTGGCGAGGAGCAGATCGTCGAGCAGCGACTCCACACGGCGGGCGCTTCGCACGATCGCCGGCGTGAGCTCGCGCAGCGTCGCTTCGTCCGCGTGCTCGAGCTCCTCGGCCAGCCCCCGCAAGGTCGTGACCGGCGTGCGCAGCTCGTGGCCGACGACAGCGACGAAGCGGCCTCTTGCCGCGTCGAGCGCCGCCAGCGCCGCCTTCACCCCGTTCTCTGACGCACTGTCAGTCATTGGGCTCACCTTATGCTCGGATCGCGGACCCGCACGAACGCCGACATCCCCGGAGCGGGTTGGCCCCGTACCCTCTTCGTTGTGCCCGCCACCACGCCGCAGGATGCAGAGCTCCCTCCGGAGGACAGCCCGGTCGGCCGGCGGGCGCTGCTCGGCATGCTCGGGCTCGGAGCCGCCGGGGTCCTCTGGGGGGCCAAGGTGCAGTCGGGCCTCGATCGGGCGCTGCGGCCGATCACGCTGAACGACAGCACCGGGCTCTCGTCGTTCCTCCCCACGGCGGGGCGCTTTCGCATCTACTCGGTCACCGGTGGTCTCCCCAGCCGCACGGACGAGGAGTACCGGCTCAGCGTGAACGGTGTGGTGGAGCGACCGGTCACGCTCGACCTCACCGACGTGCGTGATCGTCTCCCCCAGAGCGACCTCACGAAGGACTTCCAGTGCGTCACGGGCTGGCGCGTTCCCGACGTGGCATGGACTGGGGTGCGGTTGGCCGACCTGCTCGATCACGTCGGCGCTCGTCCCGAGGCCACGCACGTGCGCTTCACCAGCTTCGACGGCATCTACACCGAGACCCTCACGATCGAGCAGGCCCGGCGCGACGACGTGCTCATCGCCCACGGGATGCTCGGGAAGCCGGTCACGCGCGAGCACGGCGGACCCGTGCGCCTCTACGTGGCGCCCATGTACGGCTACAAGTCGCTCAAGTGGCTCGAAGGGATCGAGGTGGTGACCGCCCTCGACGAGCAGTCCGATCCCGGCTACTGGGAGAACCTCGGGTACGACGTCGATGCGTGGGTCGGTCGCTCCAACGGACGCAGCGACACCGCCACATGATGCGCTCCGACACCCTGGAGGGCGCGTCGGTCGTGCGCTTCGATCGCACCGAGCGCTGGCTCCACTGGACCAACGCCGCGCTGTTCCTCACCCTCCTGGCCACGGGCATGACGCTCTACGTCGGCCCGCTGTCTGCCATCGTCGGGCGTCGGCTGCTCGTGAAGGACGTGCACGTCATCAGCGGCGTGCTCCTGCCGATCCCGCTCGTGCTCGCCTACTCGGGGAGCTGGCGAGCCGGACTGCGACGGGACATCCGGCGCTTCGCCCGTTGGTCGATCGACGACCGCCGCTGGCTCACGAGCCTGGGCAAGCGAGGTCACGAGCGGATGGGCAAGTTCAACGCCGGCCAGAAGCTCAACGCCATCTTCGTGGCGGGCTGCATCCCGCTGATGCTGGCCACCGGCTCGATCATGCGCTGGTTCAAGCCCTTTCCGCTCGCCTGGCGAACGGGGGCCACCTTCGTGCACGACTGGATCGCGCTGGCCCTGCTGGCGGTCGTGATCGGACACATCGCCAAGGCCCTCGCCGAGCCGGTGTCCCTCCGCGCGATGCGAGGCGGCTCGGTGCCCGCCGAGCACGTGCGCCGCCACCACCCCCGCTGGTGGCGCGAGGTCGACGACGGCGATCACCCCTCCACGTGACAGATGCGAGCGCCTGGCGGCACCGCACCGTGAGGCGGCACGAACCTCGGCACAGCCCTCGTAGGATGGCCGCCGCCCCTATCGAGGAGATGACGTGGACGTCCGCATCGGCATGATCCAGACACCCAAGGAGCTCGAGGTCCACCTGGCCGACGATGCCGATCCGGCCGCGGTCAAGCAGCAGGTCGACACCGCCATCACGGCGGGGGGCACCCTGTGGCTGACGGATCGCAAGGGCCGTCAGGTCGGCGTGTCGGCCGCCAAGCTGGCCTACGTCGAGATCGGCTCTCCCGACGACGAGCGGCGCATCGGCTTCGGCGGCTGACGGCCCAGCCACCGGGTCGAGCCGCTGACCGACGTGCCAACACCGATGCGCCATGACTGATCTGCTCGACCGCAAGCTGCTGTTCGTCACGGGCAAGGGCGGCGTCGGCAAGACCACCATCGCGGCCTCGCTCGCGCTGCTTGCCGCGCAGCGGGGCAAGCGCACCCTCGTGGGCGAGATCGATGCCAAGGGGAACCTGGCCGACTTCTACGAGACCGGACCCACCTCGTTCAAGGAGCGGGAGGTGTCGCCGGGCCTGTGGGCCATGTCGATGAACACCGAGGAGTCGCTCAAGGAGTACCTGAGCCTCCAGCTGAAGATCCCGCTTGTCGCCCGCCTCGGACCTCTGGCTCACATGTTCGACTTCGTGGCCAACGCGGCGCCCGGCGTGAAGGAGATCCTCACGGTCGGCAAGTTCCTCTGGGAGGTCCGCGAGCGTCACTACGACCTCGTGGTGGTCGACGCCGTAGCCACCGGGCACATCGCCGGCCAGCTCGCCGCGCCGCAGGCGATCCAAGAGCTCGTGCAGGTCGGCATGGTGCGCGACCAGACCGGGTGGATGCTCGACATCCTCGCCGACCCCGCCCAGACCGGCGTCGTGATCGTGGCCGCCCCCGAGGAGATGCCGGTCAACGAGACGCTGGAGCTCGTCGAGCGCCTGAGCACGGAGACCGTGGTGAACCTCGCTGCGGTGGTGGCCAACCGTGTGCTGCCCGAGCTGTTCAGCCGCGGCGAGGAGGAGATCTTCGAGGCGATCGACGACCCGGCCCGCACGCCTCCGCTCGAGGAGGTGCTGGCGACGGCCGTGGGTGGTCCCGTGCGGCAGCTGCTCGACGGCGCAGAGCTGGCGGTGCGTCTCCGCCGCACCCGTGCGGTGCACCTCACTCGCCTGCGCGACGAGCTGCCGCAGGGCACGCCGCTGCTCTACGTGCCGTACCTCTTCCAGCGCACCCACGGCGCTCGAGCCACCAGCCAGGTGGCGGCCCACCTCGGCGAGGAGCTGGGTTACTGATGGCCAAGCGGTCCAAGCCCTCCACCGGTTCACTCGAGCAGCTCCTGGCTGCCAAGGAGATCGTGATCCACTGCGGCTCCGGTGGTGTCGGCAAGACCACCACCGCCGCAGCGGCGGCCGCGATGGCCGCGGTCCACCTCGGGGGCAAGGTGCTGGTGCTCACCGTGGATCCGGCCAAGCGGCTGGCCAACGCCCTCGGCCTGGAGGAGTTCGGCAACATCGAGAAGCAGGTGCCGAGGGAGGCCTTCGTGGCCGCCGGGGTCGAGCCGCGCGGCGAGCTGTGGGCCGCCATGCTGGATACCAAGCAGTCCTGGGACGACCTCGTGCGCATGCATGCCCCGGACGCCACGACGCGCGATGCCATCCTCGCCAACCCGCTCTACAAGAACATCACGAGTCGCTTCGTGCAGAGCCACGACTACATCGCGATGGAGCGCCTCTACGAGATCCACGCCTCGGGCCGCTACGACCTGATCATCGTCGACACGCCTCCCACACGGAACGCGGTGGACTTCCTCGATGCGCCGGAGCGCATGGCCGACTTCTTCTCCAGTCGCCTGCTGCGCTGGCTCACGGTCCCGGCCCGCAGCCGGGTGCTGTCGCTGGCCTCGAAGCCCTTCTACTCCGTGGCCGATCGCATCCTGGGGTCGAAGTTCCTGGAGGACATCGCCGAGTTCTTCTTGCTCTTCCAGACGATGTACGAGGGCTTCGTCGACCGAGCCAAGGCCGTCACCCGCACCCTCGCCAACTCGCGCACCACGTTCGTGGTTGTCTCCACGCTCGAATCCGCCCCCGTCGCCGAGGCCGAGTACTTCATCGACGCGCTCGAGGAGCGGGGTCTCCAGCTCGGTGCCGTGGTGCTCAACAAGGTCCTGCCGGAGTGGTTCCTCGACCGCGGCACCACGGCCTCGGCGAAGGCCGTCTGCGTCGACGCCGACACGCTCGCCGGGAAGCTCCCCGCCGACCTCGGGCCGGCCGATCAGGTGGCGCGCGTGCTGCGAGAGATTGGGGAGAGCTACCTCAACTTCCAGGTGGTGGCCAAGCGCGAGGCCGAGACGCGCGCCGAGCTGTCGGCCGCCCCCGAAGTGGTCGCCACGATCCCGTACTTCGATCACGACATCACCGATCTTGCCGGTCTCCTCCAGCTCGGAGAGAAGATCTGGCGGTGATCGAGGGTGGGTGGGCCGTCGCGTCGGGCCACCCCGCCACGACGGCTGCCGCCGTTGAGGTCCTGCACGCCGGCGGCAACGCCATCGACGCCTGCGTGGCGGCCGGCTTGGCCGCGTCGGTCGCCGAACCAACCCTCACCTCGCTTGGTGGAGGTGGCTTTCTGCTCGCCCGCACCGCCGGCGGCGAGGAGGTCGTGTTCGACTTCTTCGTCGACACCCCGGGCCGGCGGTTCGACGGGCCGGCCGAGGAACCAGGCGAGGACTTCGACTTCGAAGAGGTCATCGTCAGCTTCAGCGGGGCCGACCAGGGGTTCCACGTGGGGCTCGGCTCGGTCGCAGTTCCCGGATGCCTTGCCGGATGGCTGCACGCGCATCGCCGTCTCGGCCGGATCCCCCTCGAGGTCGTGGTGGCCCCCGCCCGCCGGCTCGCCGAGGAGGGCGTGGAGGTCAACGAGCAGCAGGCCTACCTGCTTCGGATCCTCGCGCCGATCCTCACCCGTACGCCGGAGGCGGCGGCGATCGTGGCACCGGGGGGTCGACCGCTCGGCGTGGGCGACCGGCTCGAGAACCCGGAGCTGGCCGGGTTCCTCGGCCACCTCGACGAGCGCGGGTTCGCGGAGCCTGACTTGGCCCGCCGGATCGACGGGGCCATGCGGGCAGGCGGAGGGCTCCTCACGGCCGACGACCTCGCCGGGTACGAGGTGGTCGAACGGGCGCCGTTGGAGGTGCGCTGGCGCGGCCACCGCCTCCTCACGAACCCGCCGCCGGCGTTCGGGGGTGAGCTCGTGGCGCTTGGGCTGCTGCTGCTGGAGGAGACCGAGGGCTGGCCCGCCCCCGTCGGATCTGCCGCGCACGCCATCGCGCTGGCCGAGGCCATGGTCGCCACCGACGACACCCGGGCGGCCGGGAGGGTCGGCGCTGAGCTGGCCCGCCGTCGATCCACCGGCGGCACCACCCACGTCAGCGTCCGCGATGCCGAGGGCAGCGTCGCCACGATGACGACCTCCAATGGCGAGGGCTCCGGCTGGGTGATCCCGGGAACGGGGGTGATCGCCAACAACATGATGGGGGAGGACGACCTTCACCCCGAGGGCTTCCACGCGGTGCGGCCAGGCCAGCGCGTCGCCTCGATGATGGCTCCCACTGTGGCCGTCGGCGCTGACGGCAGGGCGGAGCTCGTGGTGGGCAGCGGCGGCAGCAAGCGCATCCGCACGGCGCTGCTCCAGGTGGTGGCCGGCGTCATCGATCAGGGCCGCTCGCTGGCCGAGGCCGTCGATGCGCCCCGCCTGCACTGGGACGGAGCGCAGCTCCATGTCGAGCCCGGTTGGTCGGATGCCGCAGTGCAGGCGTTGGCCGACCGTTGGCCGCTGCGCTGTTGGGAGCAGCGGGACCTGTTCTTCGGTGGCGTGCACGCTGTCGCTCCCGGCGAAGCGGCAGGCGACCCCCGGCGGGGAGGGTCCACCGCGTCGGGTTGAGGGTGCAGCACACTGGGCCATACGGCCTATGCTGAACGTGGCGGCCGCTGTTGACGGACTTCACCCATCCAGGGAGGCGAAGGCGATGCGTCTGCTCCGTAGGAACCGAGATCCTCAGGTGGTCGTCGATCTCCGAGAGCCCGCCCGAGGCTCGTCGCCAGCGCCGGCATGGGGTTCCCCCCTGCCTTGCCCGGAGTGCGCCAGCCGGGGCTACCTCGATCACATCGATCCCTTCAACGAGATCATGTACCTGCACTGCACGCAGTGCGGGGTCAAGTACGAGCGCACCCGGGCTGAGCTCAAGCGCGTGGTCGCCTAGCTCACCGCACCCCGCTGGCCCGCTTGGCTCGTAGCCTGAGCCGCCCATGGCCTCGCTGACCGAGCTCGCACGCTTCCACACCAACCTTGACGGACCGTCCCTCGGCCACCTCCAGCGCCTGGTAGCCGGCTGGGGGCTCCTCGCCGACTTCTGCTTCGCCGACCTCCTCCTGTTCGCCCCCACCGTGGATGCCGACGACGGCGACCACTTCCTCGTGTTGGGGCAGGTGCGTCCCAGCACCTCGCAGACCGTGTACCGCGCCGACTGGATCGGCACCACCGTGGACGAGGAGGAACGCCCGCTCGTCACCAGGGCGTTCCGCCTCGGCGAGATCATCGAGGGAGAGACCACGATCGCCGCGCTCAAGGAGCGCGTTCGGGTGCTGTGCATTCCGGTGCGGTGCGGCGGTGAGGTGATCGGGGTGCTCACACGCGAGTCGGCGCCGTCGTTCGGCCGCCAGCCCGGCGAGCTGGAGCGCACCTACGTGGCCATCTTCAACCGCTTCGCACGGATGATTGCGGCGGGCGACTTCCCCTTCGATGCCGAGGACCTCGAGACGGAGGAAGCCCCCCGGGTGGGTGACGGCGTGATCCTGCTCGATGCCGCGCAGCGAGTGGAGTACACGTCCCCCAACGGGGTGTCGGCGCTGCACCGCATCGGGGTGCACGCCAACTCCGAGGGGTTGCGCTTCGACGAGCTCGGTCTCGACGACTCGGCGGTGCGCACCGCGTTCTCCATCGCGGCCCCCGTCACCGTTGAGGTGGAGGGGAGCGCCGAGGTGACGGTGCTGATCCGCTGCATCCCTCTGATCGAGCACGGCACCGTGTCGGGCGCGGTCCTCCTCACGCGCGACATCTCCGAGCTGCGTCGTCGGGACCGTCTGCTCGTGTCGAAGGACGCCACCATCCGCGAGATCCACCACCGGGTGAAGAACAACTTGCAGACGATCTCGTCGCTGCTGCGACTCCAGGGCCGGCGCTTCACCTCACCCGAGGCGAAGATGGCCATCGAGGAGTCCGTCCGTCGCATCCGGTCGATCGCCCTCGTCCACGAGATCCTCTCACGCGAGGCCGGCGACGACGTCGCCTTCATCGAGATCGTGCGCCCGCTGGTCCGCATGGTCGAGGACGGCATGTCCTCAGACGACCGGCCCGTTCGCTTCCACGTGGAGGGCGATGCCGGCGTGCTCTCGGCGGAGGTGGCCACCCCCGCGGCCGTGGTCCTCAACGAGCTGCTGCAGAACGCCATCGATCACGCATTTCCGGAGGCGATCGACCTGCAGGCGTCGCCTGGCTCCGTCACGGTCGTGCTGGGCAACGACGGCACCCACCTGCAGGCCACGGTCACGGACGACGGCGTGGGCGTGCCCGCCGACTTCTCGCTGGCCGACGCGCCGGGCCTGGGCTTGTCGATCGTGCGCACGCTCGTCACGAGTGAGCTGATGGGCACGATCAGCATCACGCGCGGCGCAGGCCTTGGTGACCGGCCCGGCACCGTCGTCCAGCTCGACCTCCCCGTGAAGCGGGCGGAGTAGCCCCGAACGCGAACCGACCCCCTGGCGAGCAGGAGGTCGGTGACAGGAAGCGCCCGAGGCGCCGGTGGAGCTAGGCGGTGCGACGCTGGCGGGCGACGTACTGCTTGCGCAGCTGGCGGCGCTCCTCCTCGGAGGTGCCACCCCACACGCCAGAGTCCTGGTTGGTGGTGAGGGCGTACTCGAGGCACGCGGTCTGCGCA
>JBKJSO010000436.1:0-2570 GCA_046595835.1 Acidimicrobiales bacterium
GGTTCACGTTGCACCTCGTCTACGCCATCTCGGGCCAGTTCTCGAAGGTTCGGTCGTTCGTGTTCATCGACGGCCTCGACGAGGTGACCCGCCTCTTCGAGGGTGTCGACGACATCAGCGAGGCCGTGCACCGGGTGAACACCGAAGCCGACGTTGTGTGGGTCGACGGCCACTCCGACTACGGCCACGCCTTCGAGGTGTTCTGGGAGAAGTACGGCAAGGAGGTCGGGCCCAAGACCACCGTGATGATCCTCGGCGACGCTCGGAACAACTACCACGCCTCCCAGAGCTGGGTGCTCAAGGAGATCGAGAAGAAGGCCCGCCACCTGTACTGGCTCAACCCCGAGCCCAAGAGCTACTGGGACACGGGCGACTCCATCGTGGGGGAGTACGCCAACCACTGCGATGGCACGTTCGAGTGCCGGAACCTGCGCCAGCTCGAGAAGTTCGTCGACTACCTGGCCTGAGTGAGACCGCCTGAGCGACGCTCAGGCGTGGATGCCGCACTCCGTCTTGTCGGTGCCAGCCCAGCGGCCTGACCGCGGGTCGCTGGGGTCGGTGGGGAGCTGAGTGCACGGCATGCACCCGATGGACAGGTAGCCCTGATCACGCAGCGGGTTCACCGGCACGTCGTGGTCGGCGATGTAGCCCTCCACATCAGCAGACGTCCACGCCGCCAACGGGTTGACCTTCACGAGGCCGCGCAGGTCGCGCGCCACGATCGGGGCCTGGCCCCGTGTGGCGGCCTCCTCCCGGCGAAGGCCGCTCATCCACGCCGCCTTGCCCGCAAGCGCGCGGTCGAGCTGGCCGACCTTCACCGCGGAGCAGCAGTTCTCCGGATCGACCTTCCAGAGCTCCTCGTCGTGGTGGGGCACCGTCATCATGCGCAGGTTGAGCCCGTAGCGGCGGCGGACGGTCTCTACGGTTTGCAGCGTCTCGGGGAAGTGGTAGCCGGTGTCGATGAAGACGACCTCGATGCCCGGGTGCACCTTGGTGGCGAGATCGATGAGCACGGCGTCGTTCATCGACGCGCTGAGGCTCAGGTGCGGTGCGAAGCTGTCGACCGCCCACTGGATGATCTTCGACGCGGGCAGCCGCTCGAACTCGCGGTTCAACTCGGCGAGCTCCTCGTCGGTGAAGTCAGACACCTCCATCACGCTCATGTCGCGCACTCCGACTCGCCCGTCTCGGCGACGTAGGGGCCGGTCTCGTCGAAGTCGACGTAGTACTCCGGGCCGTCCTCGGGTGTGGGGAACTCGTCGAGGTCTCGCAGCTCATCGGCGATGGTGCTGACGCCACCCGAGCGGTCGATCCACGACCTGAACGTCTCGCTGGCCTGTCGCTCGTTGTTGAAGCGCCGCACCACGCGCACGGTGGCTTCTGGGGCGTTCTTGGCCGGGAGGCGAAGTGCCTTCTCGCCGAAGTGGATCGTCTCCTGGCCCACGTAGCCACCGAGGAGCATCTGGTATCCCGGTGCCGAGTGGCCGTGGGCCCGACGCTCGGCGCCGAAGAAGCCGATGTCGGCGATGTGGTGCTGACCGCAGCTGTTCGTGCAGCCAGAGATGTTGGTGCGGATGCCGCCGACGTCGGCCAGGCCGGCGTCGTCGAGCGCCGCGCTGATGGCATCGGCGAGACCACGGCTCTGCGTGACGGCGAGGTTGCAGGTGTCGGCGCCGGGGCAGGCGACGACGTCGCGCGACAGCTCGGCACCGGCCTCGGCCATGCCGATGGCCGAGAGCCGCTGGTGCAGGACAGGCAGCTGGCCTTCGGAGAGACCTCGGAACACCAGGTTCTGGCGGTTGGTGATCCGCACCTCGGCACCGAGCTCGCGCTGGATCGAGGCGAGGGCCCGGAACTGCGAGGTGGTGATGTCGCCGAGCTTGGCGTAGGCGACCGCTGACACGGTGCCCTTGGCCACGCCGCGGATCACGTTGGCGTCGTCCCACGCCGTGTAGGGATCGCTGCGTCGCAGGGTGACAGGGGTGCCCTGTCCGATCGGGGTGGGCGTGGCGCCCTGTCCGAGACCGGCGGGCGCGTCGCCCGCCTTGCGCACCGCCTCGGGGATGCCACCCGGCCAGGTGGACGAGGCCACCAGCAGCTTGCGCTCCTTGAGCACGCGTGCCTGCACCTCGTCCCAGCCCATCGTGTCGACAAGCCACTTCATGCGGGCCCGTAGCTTGTTGTCGCGGTTGCCGTGGTTGGAGAAGACCCGCAGGATCGCCTCCAGCGTGGCCATGAGCTCCTCGCGTGGGGTGAACTCCTCGAGGGCGAGCGCCGGGTGCGGGTTGGCGCCGAGACCACCGGCCACGAACACGCGGAAGCCGGCCTCGCGGCTGCCGTCGGCGAGGGTGCGGGTGGTGGCGATCACGCCGACGTCGTTGAACATGGCCTGGCCGCAGTCGGTCTCGCAACCGGAGAAGTTGATCTTGAACTTGCGCGGGAGCCGCTGGGCAAGCGGGTTGTGCAGGAAGTGCTGGAAGGCAGCCTCGGCCCAGGGGCTGATGTCGAGCGCCTCGTAGGGGCACGCGCCGGCGAGGTGGCACCCCATCACGTTGCGCACGGTGTCGCCG
>JBKJSO010000065.1:0-4604 GCA_046595835.1 Acidimicrobiales bacterium
GACCGGCACCTTGGGGGCCACGGCCTGGCGAAGGTGCCCGTGCTCGGCGCTGCCGTCGAGCTCGCCGAGGAACGGCGAGCGCCGGGTGCGGTCGCCGAGCACCAGCACCCGGTGACGACCGCGGGTGATGGCCACGTGCAGGATGCGACGCTCCTCCTCGATGTCCTCCGCCAGCCGGTGGGGCATCAGGCCCTCGGTGGCCCCGAACACCACGACGCGGCCCCACTCCCGGCCCTTCACCCGGTGGACCGTGGAGAGCGTGACGCCGCCCTCCGCCCGCTCGCGGTGGAAGGCCCGCCGCAGCCAGGGCTCGAACGACGCCGCATCGGGATGGAGATCCGCCACTTGGAGGAGCGCCTCGAGATCGTCGAGGTGCGAGCCGCTGGCGCCACCGGTGCTGTCGAGCAGCGTCATGGCGGAGCCGAGGCCGATGTCCTCGCGCACGGCGGTGAGCAGATCGCGCACCGTTGCCCCACGAGCAGCGAGACGCCCGAGGCGGTCGAGGTCGCCGGCGAGGTCGTCGAGCTTGGCCCCCACCTTGGCGTCGTCGATTCGAGCGGCCGCCCGGCGCACGTCGTCGACCGAGCGGCAGTTGTCCAGCCACTTCGTGGCCCACTGCGGGAGGCCACGGCTCGGACGGCGGTGCACCTCGCCGAGGTCGGCACCACTGAGGCGGTCGGGGGCGACGGCGATGCGCAGGTAGGCCAGCGCGGCCCGCACGCCAAGCCGGCTGAGCACCCCCTCGTCAAGGATGGAGTCGACGGCCACTCCGGCCTCAGCCAGCGCGACGTGCGGCGCAAGCAGGAGCGACTGCACCCGCACGAGCACGGCCACCTCCGAGGGGTCGACACCGGGTTCGCCCAGCCAGCTGGTGACGGCGTCGACGAGGGCGCGCGCACCCGTGTCGGCGGCATGCGTCTCGACCGCGAGCGCGGTCGGATCGGTGTCGACATCAGGACCTGGGCCGATCGCCTTGGGCACCCGCACGTCGTTGTAGGACAGCAGCGTGACGGCGGCAGCGGTGACCGGCGCCGGGCAGCGGTAGTTCACCTCGAGGGCGTGCTCGTGCGCGCCGGGAAAGAAGCGCGGGTAGTCGATGAGGAACCGAGGGTCGGCGCCCACGTGCCCGTAGATCGTCTGGTCGTCGTCGCCCACCGCGAACACGTCGGCCGCGGGACCGGCCGCCAGACGCACGAGCAGCACGTGCGCCGGCGTGAGGTCCTGCAGCTCGTCGACCAGGAGGTGCCGATGATCGGCCTGCACCGCGCGGCGCAGCTCCCCGTCGCGCAGGAGGGCCTCGAGGGCGCCGAACACCTGCTCGTCGAAGTCAATCGCGCCTCGGCGACGCATCTCCTCTCGAAACGGCCCGTAGGCGTTCGCCAGACCGGTGACGTCGTCGAGGCTGTCCTCGACCTCCTCGGGACGGCGCAGGCCGAGCCGGATCAGCGACAGCCCGTCGAGGTAGGGCCCGATCGGGTCCGTGTTGACCCGACGCTGCTTCGACGGGACGAGCTTCTCCACGATGGAACGCACCTGGCGCTCGTCGAGCAGCTCGGGTCGGCGCCCGAGGGCACGACCGAGGATCGCGTAGCCCCACGCGTTGATCGTCTGGATGCGGGCACCCAGGCCGGGGAGGCGAGCAGCCATCTCCTCCTGCGCCTTCTTGTTGTAGGCGAGGGCGACCACGGCCTCCCGCTCGTAGCCTCGGTCGACGAGGAGGTGGCGGTAGCGCTCGGTGAGCACGCGCGTCTTGCCCGAGCCCGCGGGGGCGATGATCCGGGCCGGGCCGGAGCCATGGGCCACCGCCGCGAGCTGGTCGGGGGCCAGCTCGGCGGTGGGTGCGGTGGCCGCCGGCTGCGGCGCGAGCGATCCCAGCTCCACGGACTCGCAGTGCACGACGGCTGCACCGACCAGCGGCACCGACAGCTGGGCGCGCGGCCCACCGTCGATCCAGGCCTCCGTGCCATCGGGGAGCAGCACGTCGGCGCCGCCCCCCGCGCTGGCCCCGAGCCGGGCCGCCTTGCGCGCCCACCACCAGATCGGCTCGCCCTCACCCTGGGCGTCGTAGCTGTTGGCCCACACGAGAAAGTGGAGGCGGTCGGCCCACGGCTCGAACCCGGCGCCGAGGCGCCATGGCTCGTCGGTGACGACCTCGGGAGCCCGAAAGCGCGCCGCGTCGACCGCTAGCTCGATCACAACAGGGGTGCGGGTGCTCCATGCTTCGTGCAGGGCCTGGACCACGGCGGCCGGTTCGGCCAGCGCCGGCTCGTCCACGACGATCCGGCGGGCCTCTGACCACGCGGCGGGCGCGGACACGCCTGCGCCCACGATCACGGCGCGACCGAGCTCGGGAGGTCCGGGGAGAGCCACCGCGCCAGGGTACGCAGCCGCTGCGACAGGGCCCCCAGCCACAGCAGTACCGTCGCGGCGTGGACGACCTCGTGCTGTGCCGGGCCACCGGCGACACGATCAGCGCCGCGGATCTCTACGCCGCGATGGTGCTGCGATCACGGGTCTTCGTGGTGGAGCAGGACTGCTCCTACCTCGACCCCGACGGTCGCGATCTCGAGGCGGGCACCATCCATCTCTGGCTTCGGGCGCGCGACGGCGAGATGGTTTCGTACCTGCGGGTGCTGACCGAGCCCGCTGGTGGTCAGCGGATCGGCCGGGTGGTCACGGCCATTGCCCACCGCGGTCGACGCCTCGCCGGGCACCTCATCGACGTTGCCCTGGAGGCCGCCGACAACCCGGTGGTGCTCGATGGGCAGTCGCACCTGGTCGAGATGTACGGGCGCCATGGGTTCGTCGTCGACGGCCCCGAGTACGTCGACACGGGGATCCCGCACACGCCGATGCGCCTGGCGCCGTGAGCGCTCCGGCCTGGCTCGACGAGCTGGCGCTCCAGACAGGCCCGCCGTGGCACTCGATGGGGGTCCGCGGGCTGGATCCCGACGCATGGCTCGTGATCGACGATCGCGTCGACGTCGACCTCACAGCGAAGGCGGCCCTGCTGGCCGAGCGCCACGCAGAGGTGTTCGCCGCCGTCGACTCCCCCGTCGTGCTCGCCGCGTCGACGGAGATCCTCGAGCTGGTCGTGGCCGCCACCGGATCGTCGCCGGACCACGCGGTACACCCGCTCGACGCGGCCGGCCGGCTCGTGCCGGACGACCTCTGCCTGCTCGTGGAGCGAGACGGTGCTCCCCACCTCGACGCCGCGTCGCTCTGCTTCCCGTCGTACTGGCGCCTCGCCGACAAGCTGGGCCGCCCGCTCACCGAGGTCCACGCGCCGGTGGCCCACTATGCCGACGAGCTGGCCGGCAAGGTCGATCGCTTCGTCGGCAAGCTCTCCGCCGATCGGCCGGTGTGGCGACGGAACTGGAGCATCCACGACGACCCCACCTACTTCCTGCCCGGTGCCGACGCCCCGACGCCAGCCTCGGCGGCGGGCGACCCGCCCCACGGCCTCTGGCTGCGCAGCGAGCGTCAGACCCTGCGCCGGCTCACCACAGCGCATGCGGTGCTCTTCACCATCCGTACCCAGCAGGTGCCCCTGGCCGAGATGGCCGAGCGGCCCGACCTGGCCCGTCGCATGGCCGCGGCCATCGCGGCGTGGTCGCCGGAGCTGACCGAGTACAAGGGCCAGCACGGTGCGCGCCGCGCCCAGGAGTGGCTTGCGACTCGGTGAACACCGGTGCCGCCGACGCGCCAGGGCGCGCCGGCGGCTCTAGCCTGGAGGTCATGTTCGGACGCAACAAGAGCCACCTCGTCGACGCCGCCGATGCCCTGCCGGGCCGCAGCGAGTCGATGCCCATCCCCGCGACCCACCACGTGAACGGCGCCACCCTCGGCCCCGACTTCCCCGAGGGCATCCGCACCGCGGTCTTCGGCATGGGCTGCTTCTGGGGCGCCGAGCGCAAGTTCTGGGAGCTCCCCGGCGTGTATTCCACCGCGGTGGGCTACTCCGGCGGCAGCACGCCGAACCCCACCTACGAGGAGACCTGCGGCGGCCGCACCGGCCACACCGAGGTGGTGCTCGTCGCCTACGACCCGGCCGCGATCACCTACGAGCAGCTGCTCACCTCGTTCTGGGAGAACCACGATCCCACCCAGGGCATGCGCCAGGGCAACGACCACGGCACCCAGTACCGCTCGGCGATCTACACGACCGACGCCGAGCAGCAGGCCGCCGCCGAGGCCAGCCTCGTCACCTACCAGCACCAGCTCACGGCCGCTGGCTACGGCGAGATCACCACGGAGATCCGCCCCGCCGCCGAAGCACCCTTCTTCTACGCGGAGGGCTACCACCAGCAGTACCTCTCGAAGAACCCCAACGGGTACTGCGGCATCGGCGGCACAGGGGTGTCGTGCCCCATCGGCCTCGCTGGCTGACGCGTCGGCTGACGGCCCAGCCCCGGAGCACCTAAGGTCATACGACCTGCTACTTCTTTCAGGGGGACCGCGATGGACGCGCTGCGCACACCTGACGACCGCTTCACCAACCTGCCGGGGTTCCCGTTCGAGCCGCACTACCTCGACATCCCCGACGGGGACGGCGGCACGTTGCGCGTGCACCACCTCAACGAGGGAGATCCTGCGGCGCCGGT
>JBKJSO010000122.1:0-5722 GCA_046595835.1 Acidimicrobiales bacterium
CCCTGAACCGGCCCACCCTCAAGACCGTCGACACGGCCACCAAAGCCGAGACTGTCAGCTTCAAGGAGCGCACCGACGAGGCCACCCGGAAGTTCGGCGGCGACTCCGTGGTCGAGCTGCGACGCAACCGCGACGCCTTCCTCGCGTCGTTGGGCTGAGGGGCCACCGGTGATCCGGCACGTGGTGCTGGTCGGTCTGATGGGCACCGGCAAGACCACGGTCGGGCGCCGTCTCGCCGCTCGTCTCGAGCGGGACTTCATCGATGCCGACGACGCCCTCGCAGAGATCACCGACCGCACGATCGCGGAGATCTTCGCCACCGATGGTGAGGACGCGTTCCGCGCCATCGAGGCCGACGTGCTCGAAGAGGTGCTCGAGCACCATCGCCCCGCCGTGATCGCGAGCGGAGGAGGGGTGGTGCTCCGAGAGGACAGCCGCCAGCGCCTGCGCGGGCCCGCCGTCACGGTCGTGTGGCTGACGGCCAGCCCCGCCTTCCTCGCCAGTCGCATCGAGGGCAAGCCGCACCGTCCGCTCCTCGCGCAGGAGCCTGCCATCGACGTGCTCACCCGCCTCCATGCCGAGCGCACGTCGCTCTACACGGAGGTGGCCGACATCGTCGTCGACGTCGAGCCCTTCCACCGCAGCGAGGAGAAGCCGAAGAAGGCGCTGGCCGCTCGCATCGCAGAGCTCGTCGTGGCGCACGAGGCCGCGACGCTGACTGAGGGCGCGGCCTCGTGATCACCGTCGAGGTGGCGTTGGCCGACCGTTCGTACCCGGTGCTGGTGGGCGCCGGAGCCCGCTCGGAGCTCGCGGCAGTGCTCCCGGCCTCTGTGCAGCGGGTGGCCATCGTCTCGCAGGCTGGCATCCCGCTCGAGGTTGATCCCGGGTGCGTAAGCGAGCGCTTCGAGATCGCCGACGGGGAGTCGGCCAAGAACCTCGCGACCGTGGCCAGCCTGTGCTCGGCGTGGGCGCGCTGGGGCCTCAACCGGGGCGACGCCGTGGTCGCTGTCGGCGGCGGACTCGTCACCGACGTGGCCGGGTTTGCCGCCGCCAGCTACCACCGCGGTCTGCCCGTCGTCCACGTGCCGACCACGCTGCTCGGCATGGTCGACGCGGCGATCGGGGGCAAGACCGGGGTGAACCTCCCCGAGGGAAAGAACCTCGTCGGAGCCTTCTGGCAGCCGCACGCGGTGCTCTGCGACACCGACGCCCTCGACACCCTGCCTGTCCGCGAGCTGCGCTCCGGCCAGGGCGAGCTGGCCAAGTACCACTTCCTCACCGGCGAGGACCTCCTCGCCCTCGACCTCGAGGCGCGCATTGCGGCGGCGGTTCGCATCAAGGCGCAGGTGGTGGCGGCCGACGAACGTGAGGACCCGGCCAACCGGCGCGGTCGCGCCACCCTCAACTACGGCCACACGCTGGCCCACGCGCTGGAGACGGCAGGGGCCTACGACCTCCGCCACGGTGAGGCCGTGGCGGTGGGCCTGCGCTACGCCGCCCTCCTCGCGCATCGACTGGGTCGCATCGACGCGGCCCGTGTCGCTGCCCACGACGAGGTGCTGGCCGTCTACGAGCTCGACGGATCGCTCCCCGCGGGGAGCGATCCCGTACTCCTCGTGGAGCTGATGCGCCGCGACAAGAAGGCGCTCGTCGGCCTCACCTTCGTGCTCGACGGCCCCGATGGCGTGGAGGTCGTGCCCACTGTGGACGCGAAGATCGCCGCCGACGTGCTGGAGGCGATGTGACCCGCAGTGTGACCACCGATCGGAGCGAGCCATGACCGGCATCGTGCTGCTGCTGTCCGGACCCAACCTGAATCTGCTCGGCGAGCGCGAGCCGGAGGTCTACGGCACGGCCACGCTGGAGGAACACGTGGCATTGGCGCGGGCCGTCGCCGAGGCGCACGACCTCACGATCGAGCACCTGCAATCGAACCACGAGGGCGCCTTGATCGATGCCATCCATGCGGCGCGGGGCCGATGCGCGGCGGTGATCATCAACGCAGGCGCCTTCACCCACTACGCGTGGGGCATCCACGACGCGCTCATGTCCTTCGACGGGCCCATCGTCGAGCTCCACATCAGCAACCCCTACGCACGAGAGCCCTGGCGGAGCACCTCGGTGGTCGCCCCCGTCGCCACCGGCTCGATCTGCGGGTTCGGCGGCCACGGCTACCAGCTCGCCGTGGCCGCGGTGGCGCGCCTGCTGGCATGAGCGGGTCAGCAGACCTCCCGGCCATGGACGTGAGCGGACGGGGCCAACGGCTGCAGCTCGCCCTCGGCCCCGGCGGCTGCGACGCGCTGCTCGTGACCCACCTCACGAACATCCGCTACCTCACCGGGTTCACCGGCTCCGCCGCGCTGCTCGTCGTCGACGCGAGCGGCCTTCTGCTCGTCACCGACGGTCGCTACGAGGAGCAGGCGGCCGACCAGCTGGCCGCCGCGGGTGTGGCCGCCCACCTCGAGATCGGCCGAACGGTCGACGTGCAGCGCCAGGTGGTCGCCAGCCACCTCGGCACTGCTGCCCGCATCGGTCTGGAGGCTGATCACGTCACCTGGGCTGGTCAGCGCCGCTACGCCCAGGACTGGTTCTCGGCCGCCGAGCTGGTCGCCACGAGCGGGCTGGTCGAAGCGCTGCGAGCGGTGAAGGACAGCGGCGAGGTGGCCCGGATCGAAGCAGCGTGTGCCATCGCCGACGACGCGCTCGCCGCGGTGCTGCCGTTGCTCGAGGATGGCCCGACGGAGGCCGCGTTCGCACTGGCGCTCGACGGTGAGATGCGCCGCCGCGGGGCCGACGACGTGAGCTTCGCCACCATCGTGGCGGCGGGGCCCAACGGCTCGCGCCCGCACCACGAACCGGGCTCGCGCCCCATCGAGCGCGGCGAGCTGGTGGTCATCGACTTCGGGGCGCTGGTCGACGGCTACCACTCCGACATGACCCGCACCGTTGCGGTCGGCGGGGTCGATGGCCTCGATGCCACCCAGCGCCGGATGGTCGAGGTCGTCACGGCCGCGCAGGCGGCGGGGGTGGCTGCGGTACGAGCGGGAGATCCCTCCAAGGTGGTCGACGCGGCCTGCCGGGCGGTCATCGAGGAGGCTGGTTGGGGCGACGCCTTCGTGCACGGCACAGGGCACGGCGTGGGCCTCGACATCCATGAGGCACCTGGGGTGTCGTCGGGCTCCGATGCTACGCTCGCCGCCGGCCATGTCGTCACCGTCGAGCCCGGTGTCTATCTTCCCGGGCATGGCGGCGTCCGCGTCGAGGACACCGTCGTGGTCACCATCGATGGGTGCCGCACCCTGACCTGCGCACCCAAGTCCCAACTCGTGAGGTAGCAGCCCATGTCCGCCGTATCCACCAATGACCTGAAGAAGGGCATGTCCCTGAACCTTCCCGAGGGACTCTTCCAGGTGGTCGACTTCCAGCACGTCAAGCCCGGCAAGGGCGGCGCCTTCGTGCGCACGACGCTGCGGAACATGCGCAACGGCGGCCAGTCGGATCGCACCTTTCGCGCCGACGAGAAGCTCGACCAGGCGATGATCGACAAGCGGGACATGCAGTTCCTGTACCGAGATGGCGACCACTACGTGTTCATGGACAACGAGAGCTACGACCAGCTCCACGTGGCCCCGCCCGCTCTTGCCGACGCGGTCAACTACATCGTCGACGGCTCCAGCGTCACGCTCCAGATGTACGGCGATGAGATCGTCGGCTCTGAGCTCCCCGCCGCAGTGGAGCTGAACATCGCCGAGACAGAGCCTGGCGTGCAGGGTGATCGAGTGTCAGGCGCTCGCAAGCCCGCCACCCTCGAGACGGGCCTCGTGCTGCAGGTGCCCTTGTTCGTGAACCCGGGCGATCGCATCAAGGTCGACACGCGTTCCGGCGAGTACATCACCCGAGCTTGACCCGCGTGTCCCTCACCACCGATCGCCGCGCCGCCCGCGAGCGCGCTCTGGGCCTGCTCTACGAGGCGGAAGCCAAGGGCACCTCCGGCGCGGAGGTGCTCGCCGGGCTGCCTGTCGTGGCCGACGACTTCGCCGTCGCGCTCGTGCTCGCCGTCGACGAGCACCGTGACCGGATCGACGCCCTCCTCGAGCGCTTCGCCAAGGACTGGACGCTCGCTCGCATGCCCGCCCTGGACCGGGCTGCGCTGCGCATGGGCTCTGCGGAGCTGATCGCCCGGGCCGACGTGCCCACCGGTGTCATCCTCGCGGAGACGGTCGACCTGGCGAGCCGCTTCTCCACCGACGGTTCAGGGCGCTTCGTCAACGGCTTGCTGGCACGCGTCGCCCGGGAGGTCCGTCCCATTGACGAGGCCGCCCCGGTGCTCGAGGTGTCGGAACCGCTGCACCCGCACGTCGAGGCGCTGGTCATCGACCTCGACGGCGTGATCCGCCACTGGGACCCCGCCTACGGCCCCGAGGCGGAGGCCCGCCTCGGCCTGCCCGACGGCGCGCTCACCGCGGCCGGCCTGGAGCCCTCACGCCTCGACCGGGTGCACGATGGCCGCCTGTCCTTCGAGGCGTGGTGTGCCGAGATCGGCGCGACGTTGGCGGCGGACCACGACGTCGACCCGCAGGACGTCGCTGATGCGTGGGCGACGGCCACTTGGCGGGTCGACCTCGACGTGGTCGACCTCGTGCAGGCCGTGCGTGAGACGGTGCCGGTGGCGCTGCTGTCGAACGCCAGCTCTCACCTCGAGCTCGACCTCGACCTGTGCGGCCTGGCTGATGCCTTCGATCTTGTGGTCGGCTCTGCGGAGATCGGCGTCGCCAAGCCGTCCCCGGCGGCGTTTCGCCGCGCTGTGGAGGGGCTGGGCGTGAGCATCGATCGGGCGCTGTTCGTGGACGACCTGTCTTCCAACGTGGAAGCAGCGCGCGGCCTCGGCATGCGCGCCGAGTGCTTCACCGGCGTCGACGAGCTGCGCGAGCTGCTGGCGAGGCTGGAACTGATTCGATGAGCCAGGTGCCCCCTCCGGTGCCGCTCCCTGATCCTCACCTTGCGGACGGGAACCTGGTCCTGCGCCCTTGGGCGCAGGCGGACGCGACCGCGTTGGCCGCCGCGTGGGCCGACCCCGACGTGGCGCGCTGGACCGGGGTGCCTGAGCGCTGCGACCACGTGGCCGCTGGTCGCTGGATCGCAGGCGAGGCCGACCGGCGCGCTTGCGGGCTGGCCCTCGATCTGGTGATCGAGGTCGACGGCACAGTGGCCGGGGAGATCGGCCTGGCGGCCCTCGATCCGGACCGTCGAACGAGCGAGATCGGGTGGTGGGTGGGCCCGTCCCACCGCGGGCGCGGGCTGGCCGCCGCCGCGGCGCGACTCCTCGCGGACTGGGCGCTCAGCGAGCTCTTCGTCGACGCGCTCCTCGCCCGCTGCCACCGGGACAACCCAGCCTCTGGGGCTGTGGCGCGCGCCGCTGGCTTCGTGCGGGCGGGCGCTGTGGGTGAGCTCGATCCCTGGCGCACCTGGTAGAGTCGGCCCCTGACCGTGAAGCGGGTCCCGTGAGGCCCGCACGGACAGGAAGGACCCGGCCGTGGCCGAACGAGAACGACGCTCAACGCCCCCGTACGGGGGCGTTTTCGTTGCCCGGTCACAGGTCATGGACGCCGACGACGTGCGGCGGGCCATCTGGCGGATGGCCCACGAGATCGTCGAGCGCAACCACGGCCTCGAGGGCGTGGTGGTGGTGGGCCTCCAGACCGGTGGTGTCCTCATGGCGGAG
>JBKJSO010000243.1:0-3464 GCA_046595835.1 Acidimicrobiales bacterium
CTTGAAGCCCTTGCGCCAGTCGAACTTCTCGACGGCGTGCATCAGGCCGAGGTTGCCCTCTTGGATGAGGTCGAGGAGCGGCAGACCCGACGCCTGGTACTTCTTGGCGATCGACACGACGAGGCGCAGGTTCGACTGCACGAAGGTGCGCTCAGCCGTTTCCCCCTCGCGTGAGGTGCGCCGCAGCTCGCGCTTGCGGGCAGCCGTGACGTCCTTGCCACTGGCCTCGAGCTCCGTGCGGGCCTCGTTTCCCGCCTCGATGGCTTGCGCCAACCGGACCTCGTCGTCCTTCGTCAGTAGCGGGTACTGACCGATGTCAGTGAGGTAGAGACGAACAAGGTCTTCCTCGTCGCGCTCGACGCGCTCCTTGGGCACGGATCAACACCTTCTTCTTCGTCGACATGGGGCCTGAAGCGAGGAGCACCCGGGACCAGGGCCGAGCCCCGTTTAGGCGGGTGGTACGGATCTACGATACCGATTCGGTCAAGGGTCCCAACGCTCGTGCCCTCTCAGTTCGACATCTGACCGAAGAATCCTGTTCGTCCCACGCTCGTGGGATCGTCGGCACCCACGACGTAGCGTGAGAGACGATGGCAGCTCAGGTAGACGGTGAGGTCGAGCTGACGATGGTCACGATGACCTTCGATGCAGCAGATGCACAGCGTCTGCAGTCGGTGCTGGCGCGCTACGTGGTGGTGAGCCGTGGCCATCGAGGGTGTCGGAACATCGATCTCGCCATCTCCTCCACCACCCCCGACCGCTTCGTGATCGTCCAGAAGTGGGACAGCTCCGACGCCCAGCGCGCCCACTTCGATTCGGAGGAGATGGTGGAGATGGCCGCCGCGTGCGCGGGGCTGCTCGCGGCGCCACCGCAGATCGATCTGTTGGAACCGGTGAGTGCGCACGATCTCCGATGAGCGCCCCCGGGCTGCGATGACCTCGTCGCGCGATCCGGGCTCCGACGATGATCTGGCCCGTGACGTGGAGGCGGCGCGCGCGGGCGACGTCCCGGCCTTCGAGCGGATCTACCGCTCGCTCGCCCCGGCCGTGGCCAGCTACCTGCGCTGGAACGGCGTGACCGACGTCGACTCCCTCGCCAACGAGGTGTTGGCGCAGGTCCACCACAACCTTGAACGCTTCGCCGGCGACTCGGCGGCCTTTCGCTCCTGGGTGTTCACGATCGCCCACCACCGGATGGTCGACGACCGTCGCGCCGTCAGCCGGCGGCCCAGGAGCGCTGAGGCGGAGATCCAAGAGGTCCAGATGGTGGGGAACGCCGAAGACGACGCCCTCGAGCTGCTCGGCGACGATCGCCTGCGAGGCGTGCTCGAGGCCCTCTCTCCTGACCAGCGCGACGTGCTCCTCCTGCGCGTCGTGGCCGATCTCTCCCTCGAGGACACGGCGGTGGCCCTCGGCAAGCGCCGCGGCGCCATCAAGTCGCTCCAGCACCGGGCCCTGGCCACCCTGCGGCGCCAGCTCGACGACGAGGGGGAGGACACGTGAGCCGTCGATCGTGGGGTGTAGGTCATTTGACCCATATCCCGTCGATCGTCCGCAGCGATCACTCCAAGCAGATGGACGCGCTCACCACGATCGACGATCACCAGGTCGAAGCCCTGCTTGCCGGCACTTCCCTTGGAGACGCCGATCTCGCGCCGCTGGCCCGGGTGACTGGCACCTTGCGCCGCCTGGCGGAGGTCGAGCCGGTGCCGCCCATGAGCGCGGCCCTGCGGGCGCAGCTCGCCGGTGGAGCCGTGATCCCCATCGGGCACCACGATCGGCACCGCCGCCTACATGGCGCCGGAGTCCACCGGGCGGCGCGCCGCTCGCTCACGATGGCGGCCGTGGCGGCGGCGGCGACTGCGGTGGCACTCGTTGGCGTCGGCGCGACCCAGAACCGCCTGCCCACCTCCGTGCAGAACGTCGTGTCCTCGACCGCGCACATCGTGGGCATCGATGTTCCCCGTGCTGAGGATCGAGGTGCCCCTGACCCCGGGTCCGACCTGGGTGGCGCCAACGGATCCTCCGGGTCCACCAGCGGTGCCAACGACGGCACGCCGGGCTACGACGGTGTGACACGTGGCGGCGCCACCCCGGCCGATCCGGGCACCCCGGGCGACCACGAGCCCGCCACGCCCGCCACACCGCCGTCGAATCCGCCCGCGAACGCCAGCGACGGCAAGGCCGCCGCCGATGCCAACCGGACTGAGTCGCCAGCGACCACGGCCGTGCCGAGGGGGCACGCCAACAGCCCGACGGGCTAGCGAGCCTGCTGACCTCGCCGCTCAGGCGGTGAGGGCGGCTCGGGCGAGGTCAGAGACGGCGGTGATCTCGGCCCAAGTGAGGTGCTCGGCCGTCCAGAGGCGCTCGAAGGCCGCATCGGCGGCGTCGGTGAAGCCGTGCCAGTTGCGGAACTGGTAGATCCGCCGCTGGCGCTGCACCCGATGTCCGAGACGACCGAGGCGGCCCACGCAGTACGCCTGCCACGCGACGGACTGCGCCAGCGAGAGGTCGTCGTCGGGGGGCGGGTCGCCGAAGGACGGGTCGAGGCGATCGCGCAGCTCGAAGAGGAGGCGACCCAGCACGTCGGCGGCGCCCTCCTCGTTGAGCTGGCGTGGCCGCTTCGGGTCCTCGAGGGCGCCGGACTCGAGCCGCAGGACGGCAGGATCGGTCGACTGGAGCGTGGCGTGACCCATTGGGGTGGTCTCGTCGATCTCCACCGCGATCGCCAGGTCGCCGGGGAGCCCCACGTCGCTGGCCAGCTTCTCCACGATGGCCCGGATCTCGCTGGCGTCGAAGAACACCATCGAGAACTCCTCGGGCCGGACCTCCACCGGCATGGCGGCGCGCCCTAGCCGGCTACCGCAGCGCGGTTGGCCTCGACGCGGGCCTCCATCTCCTCGCGAGCTTCGCGGGCGATCTCGGCGAGCGTGTCCATCTCCTCTTCCTCGAAGCCGGCCAGCTCACGGAAGCGTCGGGCGAGGCGCACGGGGCTGTCCTCTTCCTCGCCGCGGAAGCCGCCGAGCGAGAAGAGCTTGTCGACGACCCGCTGGAACTCGAGGGCCCGCTCCTGGCGCGGCTTGTCCGTGGCCGTGAGGCGGCGCAGCCAGTCGGAGCCCATCTTCACGTGGGTCACCTCATCGGCGAGCATCCAGTCCTCGCAGAACTCGAGCACGGGGTCGCCGGCGATCTCGCCGAACTCGCGCATCGTGTTGAAGACGTCGATGGCCAGACCTTCGAGGGCCCGGTTCACCCCGGCCAGGCGCAGCACCGGGTCGGCGTTGCAGGCCGCCTCGAACAGGATGGTGGATTCGGCGAACTCGCCGAGCTCGGTGCCCATGTGGTTGCTCAGCTTGATGGAGATCTCGCAGTGACGGGCTTCGTCCCAGCACTGGCGGGCCATGTCGAGCTTGAGCTCAAACGGCACCTCGGGAATGCCCTCACCGTTGCCGCTGCCCACCTCG
>JBKJSO010000362.1:0-10279 GCA_046595835.1 Acidimicrobiales bacterium
CTCACCGGCCGCATGGCCACCCCCGAGCCCAAGCTGGTGTTCCACGACGCGTGGGAGGTGGCCGGAGCGGGCAGCGACGGCATGACCTGGTCGAACCAGAACCCCTACGCCCGACTCGACCTCGAGCCCGACCGCCGCATCGACTACGTGCTGGCCGGCTGGCCCAAGGCGGGCGGCGCCGGCCACGTCACCTCCTGCACGGTGGAGTGCGGCGAACCCGTCGACGGCGTGGTCCCCAGCGACCACCTCGGCGTGCTCGCCGAGCTCCGCTACTGACGCCCCAGGTTCTGTGCGCAGGCAGCCACGCCATCCGGGGCTGCCTGCGCACAGAACCCGTGGGGTTGGTCAGGCGCCGGGGTCCTCGCCGATCTCGCGGAGGGCGTCTCGCAGCGCCACGCGCAGGCGACGGGCGATCGTGGGCGTCAGGTGCGCCACCAGGCCGGCGCCGGCCTTGCCCACCTCCTCCACCGTGAGCACGACACGGGGCTCAGCGTCGTCGTAGTCGTCGCTGATGGCGACCGCCCACGAGAGGCGCTGCACATCGTCGTCATCGCTCGGCGGGAGGTCGTCCGGGGCGAAGGGATGGTCGTCGATGGAGCGTCGCACGCCACCATCAGACCACGACTTCTCGCCCTGCCGAGGAGGGCCGTAGGTTGAGGCCTCCATGGCTGCACCAGACGTCGCTCCCCCCTTCCTTGCCGATGCGCCGCTGCTGCGAGCCGCACGCGGCCTGCCTGCGGCCCGTGTGCCCGTGTGGTTCATGCGCCAGGCCGGCCGCTCCCTCCCCGAGTACCGCGCGCTGCGCGGTGAGGGCAGCATCCTCGACGCCATCCACGACCCGGCCGCCGCCGCGGAGATCACCCTGCAGCCCGTGGATCGCTACGGCGTCGACGCCGCGATCCTCTTCAGCGACATCGTGGTGCCTGCCGCAGCCATCGGCTTCGGTGTGGACGTGGTGCCCGGCGTCGGCCCGGTGGTGGTGGAGCCGTTCCGTGACGCTTCCGACCTCGACCGCCTCCGGCCCTACGAGCCCTCCGTCGACGCGCCCTACGTGCAGGAGACCGTCCGGCTCGTGGTGCAGGACCTCGGCGTCAGCACGCCGCTGATCGGCTTCGCCGGCGCTCCCTTCACCGTGGCCAGCTACCTCATCGAGGGGCGGCCGTCGCGCACCTATGGCGCCACCAAGGCGATGATGCACGGCAACCCTGGCCTGTGGCGCGAGCTGCTCGACCGCCTCGCCGACATGGCCATCGCCTCCCTGCTCGCCCAGATCGAGGCCGGCGCCTCGGCCATCCAGCTCTTCGACTCGTGGGCGGGGGCGCTGTCACCCGACGTGTACGAGGAGCTCGTCATGCCGGCCAGCGCCAAGGTGTTCGCGGCGATCGAGGCCACCAGCGTGCCGCGCATCCACTTCGGGGTGGGCACGGGCGAGCTGCTGACCTTGATGGGCGACGCAGGTGCTGACGTGGTGGGCGTCGACTGGCGGGTGCCGCTGGATGTGGCTCGCGCCCGCGTGCCTGGCAAGGCCGTGCAGGGCAACCTCGATCCGGCCGTGTGCCTGGCGCCATGGCCGGTCGTGGCCGAGCGTACGCGCGATGTGCTGCGCCGCAACGCCGGCCGTCCCGGTCACATCTTCAACCTCGGCCACGGCGTGACCCCTGATCTCGATCCCGGGGTGCTCAAGGAGGTCGTGGACCTGGTGCACGCCGAGGGACGCACCGATGGCTGACGGCGCCGAGCTCGGCGTGGTCGTGATGGCCTACGGCACCCCGGCCTCCCCCGGCGATGTCGAGGCCTACTACTCGCACATCCGCCGCGGGAACGCCCCCACACCCGAGCAGCTCGCGGAGCTCACGGCGCGCTACGACGCCATCGGGGGCATCTCGCCGCTGGCGGCGCGCACCGAGTCACAGCGCGCCGAGCTGCAGCGGGCGCTCGACGAGCGGGCGCCCGGCCAGTGCCGCGTGGTGCTCGGCCAGAAGCACGCGGCACCCTTCATCGAGGACGCCGTCGCCACGCTGGCCTGCGACGGCGTGCAGCGCGTGATCGGGCTCGTGCTGGCGCCGCACTTCTCGCGCTTCTCGGTGGGCGAGTACCAGGGCCGCCTGACCACGGCCGCAGCGGAGCGCTCGATGCAGTCGGCCGGCATCAAGAGCTGGCACCTCGAGCCCACCTATGTCCGCTTCCTCGTGGACGCGGTGCGCGACGGGCTAGCCGAGCTGCCCGAGCGCACGAAGGTGCTCTTCACCGCTCACTCGCTGCCTGAGCGCGTGCTCGTCGACGACCCCTACCCCGACCAGCTCCAGGCCTCGGCGTCGGCCGTGGCCCAGGCCGCCGGCCTCGACCGCTGGGCCGGCTGGTCGATCGGCTGGCAATCCGCGGGTCGTACCCCGGAGCCCTGGCGCGGCCCTGACATCCTCGAGATCATCCGGGAGCTGGCCGCCACCGGCGCGGCCGACGGTGTGCTCGTCTGTCCGCAAGGCTTCGTGAGCGACCACCTCGAGGTGGTGTACGACCTCGACATCGAGGCCGCCCACGTCGCCACCGACGTGGGGTTGGCGTTCGGTCGCACCCGCGTCCTCAACGCCGATCCGGCGGTGCTCGGCGCGCTGGCCGATCGTGTGCTGGCGGCCGCACCGGCGTGAGCGCGTCGCCCGACGTCGTCGTCATCGGCGGCGGGATCACCGGCCTCACCGCCGCGCGCGACCTCGTGCTTGCGGACGCCAAGGTCACGCTCGTCGAGCCCGACCACCCCGGCGGCAAGCTGCGCACCACGCCCTTTGCCGGGGGCGCGCTCGACGAGGCCGCCGACGCCTTCCTGGCCCGCGTACCCGAGGGCGTGGAGCTGTGCCGCGAGCTCGACCTCGACGGCGACCTCGTGTCGCCCGCGGCGCGGCGGGCCTACGTGTGGAGCCGCGGCGCACTGCGGCTCCTGCCCGAGGCGCAGGTGCTCGGCGTGCCCACCGACCTCGACGAGCTGGCCGCGTCGGGCATCGTCTCCGCTGCGGGGTTGGAGCGCGCGGCCCAGGATCTGTCCACCTCACTCAGGGCGCCGGACGGCGACGTATCGATCGGCGAGCTCATGCGGGCGAGGTTCGGCGACGAGGTGACCGACCTCCTGATCGACCCGCTCGTGGGCGGCATCAATGCAGGCGACATCGACCACCTCAGCCTGGCGGCCACCGTGCCCCAGCTCGACGCCGCCGCTCGGAGCGGCGCGCCCTCGCTGATCGAGGCGTGCCAGATCCAGCGAGCAGCAGTGAGCGACCCGACGGCACCGGTGTTCTTCGCACCCCGGGGAGGCATGGGCGCGCTCGCCGACGCGGTGCTCGCGGAGGCGGTCGCCCGCGGTCTCGCTGTCGTGCCCGGCAACGCAGTGGGCCTCGAGCGCGAGGGCACGCACTGGCGCGTCGCGCTCGCGGGTGGCCGCGCCGTGCGGGCCGATGGCATCGTGCTCGCCACACCGGCCGGCGCCGCCGCCGGCCTTCTGCGCCCGCACGCGGCCCGCCCAGCCACGTTGCTCGCAGCCATCCCGTACGCGTCGGTCGCCATGGTGTCGATCGCGGTCGAGCGCGCGGCGGTCGACCGGGAGCTCGACGGCAGCGGCTACCTCGTGCCCCGCGTCGAGGGCCGCGCCATCACCGCTTGCTCGTGGACGACATCAAAGTGGCCGCATCTCGCCGACGACAGCACGGTCTGGCTGCGCGCCTCGGTGGGCCGGGACGGCGATGACCGAGCCCTCTCGCTCGGCGACGACGCGCTCATCGCCGCTGTGCTCGCCGACCTCGCCGACACGATGGCGCTGCGCGGCGCACCGATCGAGGCGCGCGTCACCCGCTGGCCCGCATCGTTCCCCCAGTACCGCCCGGGCCATCTCGATCGCGTCGACGCCATCGACGCCGACCTCGCCACGACCATCCCCTCGATCGCCCTTGCCGGCGCCGCCCTCCGCGGCCTCGGCGTCCCCGCCTGCATCCGCCAAGGCCGAGCCGCCGCAGGCCGAGTGATGGCCGCCCTCGACCCGACTCGCTGATCAGCCACTTCCGCCGCTGCCACTCCTGTCACCGAGACGGGGACCACAACGCGGATCCCGTGCCAGCCCGAGCCGGCCGCGCCCAGCCGGCGGCCGCCGCTCAACAGCCAGCGTGACCCGTAGGCTGCCCGCCGTGACCAAGGACCCGGAGCGCATCCGCAAGCGCGAGGCCGCCGCCGCCAAGCTCGGCATCAGCGCGGACGAGCTGCGCCAGAAGCGGGCCGCCGACGACGCGCTGCACCTCGAGCGCAAGGCATCCGAGGCCGGTCTGTCCGTCGACCGCTACCTCGCGGAGCGCCGCAAGGAACGCAACCGCTCCCGCCGCGCCAAGAACCAGAAGTAGCCGCGAACCTGCGCGAGCGTGCGCAGCGGCCATCATCTCCCGGTGCCCACACCGTCTCCCCGCCTGCGCACCGCTGCCGTGGGCCTCGGCGCGGGTGGGGCCATGTGCCTGTCGCTCCCACCGTTCGGGTTCTGGCCGCTCGCGTTCTTCGGCCTGGTCGGCCTTGACCGCCTGATCGCCGACCAACCGGTGCGGCGACGCTTCGCGCGCGGCTGGCTCGTGGCGATGGCATGCTTCGTGCCGTCGCTCAGCTGGATGACGGCCCTCACGGCACCGGGCTACCTGATCGCCTGCGTGCTCTACGCCGCGATGGTGGGGCTCGGCGTGGCCGCCGCCCCTCCCGGGCGCGGCCGGTGGCTGGCCCTGGCGGGCACGTGGACCCTCGCCGAGCTCGTCCGCTGGTCGTGGCCCTTCGGCGGGGTGCCCCTCGCCAACCTCACCATCGGCCAGGTCGCCGGCCCGCTGGCTCCCGTGCTGCGGGTCGGCGGCGCGGTGCTGCTGCTCGTGCTGACGATGCTCGTCGGCCAGGCCGCTGCCGCGGCGGTGCGACGAGCGTGGCGGCCGGCAATCGGGCTGCTCGCGCTGGCGGCGGCGATCGTCGGCGGATCGATGGTGGCGCCCCACGGCCACGAGGTGGGCCAGGCGGAGATCGCCCTCGTGCAGGGGGGCGGTCCGCAGGGGACGCGGGCCACGGACACCAGCGTGATCGAGGTGTTCGAGCGCCACGTCGACGCCACCGCCGGCGTGAAGCCCCCCGTCGACCTCGTCGTGTGGCCGGAGGATGTCATCGACACCGCCGGTCCCTTCGTCGACGACCCCTGGTCGCACGTGGTGGGCGGGCTGGCTCGCACGTTGCACGCACCCATGGTCGTCGGCACGGTGGAAGACGCCGGGCCGGAGCACTTCACCAACAGCGCCGTGCTGCTCGACGCCAGCGGTGCGGTGACCGACCGCTACGACAAGGTGCACCGCGTGCCCTTCGGGGAGTACGTGCCGTTCCGGACGCTGCTCGAACGCGTGGCCGCCGACGCGCTCCCGGCCAGCGACGCGCTGATCGGCGGCAGGCCCGGTCGCCTCGACGTGCCTGGGCGCGTCGGCCGCGTCGCCGCGCCGATCTCGTGGGAGATCTTCTTCGCCGACCGCACCCGCGAGGGCGTGGGGGACGGCGCTCGCCTCGTGCTCAACCCCACGAACGGCTCGTCGTTCACCGGCACGATCGTGCAGACCCAGCAGGTGGCGTCGTCGCGCATGCGTGCCATCGAGTCCGGGCGCTGGGTGGCCCAGGTGGCCCCCACGGGCTTCAGCGCCATCGTCGACGAGCACGGCCACGTGATCCAGCGCTCCGCGTTGAGCGAGGAGCGGGTGATCCAACGCCGAGTGGAGCTGCGGGAAGGGCTCACGATCTACACCCGGCTCGGCAACACCCTCGGCCTCGCCCTCGCCCTGCTCCTGATCGCGCTCGGCTGGGCGATCGACCGCCGCGGTCACTCGCACCACTGACCCCGCCTTCTGTGCGCCGGGAGCCACGGATGGCGTGGCTGGCGGCACAGAGAAGCGGTCGTCAGGTCAGGTCAGGTCGATGGTGCGGTTGACGTGGACGGCCTCGAGGAAGGCGCGGTCGTGGGTGACGAGGAACAGCGAGCCGTCGAAGTCGGCGAGGGCCGACTCGAGCTGCTCGATGGCCTCGAGGTCGAGGTGGTTGGTGGGCTCGTCGAGCACGAGGCAGTTCACGCCTTCCGCCATAAGCTCGGCCAGCAGCGCACGGGTGCGCTCGCCGGGCGACAGCTGCGCCCCGGTGCGCTCGATGTGCAGTGCCCCCAAGCCGAACTTGGCCAGCAGCGAGCGGGCCTCTGAGCGGTCGAAGCCCGTGGTGTCCATGAACGAACGCAACAGCGGCTGACCACCGCCATAGCGGAGCCGGCGCTGGTCGAGGAGTCCCACCTTCACCCCCGGGCCCAGCCACCGCTGTCCGGCCGCCAGCGGGACGTCGCCGATGATCGCCCGCAGGAGGGTGGTCTTGCCAGAGCCGTTGGGGCCGAGGATGGCCAGCCGGTCCTGCCATGCCACCGACAGGTCGACGGGACCGAGCCGGAACGAGCCAAGCTCCACCACCGCGCCGTCGAGGCGGGCCACCACGTCGCCCGCCCGGGTGCTCGCCTTGAGCTCGAGCTGGAGCTGCCAGGGCTCCCACGGCTTATCGACCACATCGAGGCGCTCGATGGCCTTCTCCGTCGCCTTCACCTTCGAGGCCATCTTCTCGGAGCGATCCGACCGGAAGTGAGCGACGAACTTGTCGCCGTCGGTCTTCTTCTTCTTGGCGTTCTTCACGCCGGTGACGGCCCAGTCGCGCTGCGTCTGCTGACGAGCAAGCAGCCGATCGCGCTCCGACGAGAACTTCTCGAAGCCCTCTTGCTGCTGACGACGCTGCAGCTCGCGTGACGCCACGAAGTCGGTCCAACCGCCCGCGTGCTCCACCGCGTCATGGTCGGGCAGGCGCAGCTCGACGATGCGGTTGACGACCCGGTCGAGGAAGGCCCGATCGTGCGACACGGTGACCACGGCGCTCGGCGTGGACGCCACGAACGACTCCAGCAGGTCGAGGCCCGCGAAGTCGAGGTCGTTGGTGGGCTCGTCGAGGAGCAGCACGTCCTGGCGCGACAGGAGGATGGCGGCCAGCGCAGCACGGGCCGCCTGGCCGCCGGAGAGGTGACCGACCTCCACGTCGAGCCGGTCGGCCGGCAGGCCGACCTGGTCGAGCACCGCTCCCGTTCGGGCATCGAGGTCGTCGCCGCCGATGGCGAGGAAGTGCTCGAGCGCATGCGTGTACGCGTCGATCGTGTCCCCCTCGCCGGTCATCGCGGCGGCGGCCAGGTCGAGCGCGTCGGATGCCGCGCCGACGCCGGTGCGACGAGCCAGGTAGACGCGCAACGTCTCGCCCGCATGGGCGTCGGGCTCCTGCGGGAGCCACCCCACCGTCGTGGTGGCCGGCGACCGCTCCACGGCACCACCGTCGGCCACCTCGGCACCGGCCAGGATCCGCAGCAGCGTCGACTTGCCGATGCCGTTGGGGCCCACGATGCCGAGGCGGGCGCGGTCCACCACCGACAACGACACCCCGCCCAGCACCACCTGGGCACCGTGGTGGCGAACGAGGTCCTTGGCGATGAGCACGGTGCCCGACGCTACCGGCGGCCCGACCGGGCACCTGTCACCAGAATTGGGCCAGGGTGCCCGATCTCGTGACACAGCACGCCGACATCAGCCGATCCAGTAGCGGCGCACGAGGTTGCCCTCCGCGCCCACCACCGTCGACTCCAGCACGCCACCCGCCCGCTCGATCACGGCGGCCGAGCCCCCGTTGTCGTCGTCGCAGGTCACGAGCACGCGCTCCACGCCGTGCTCGCGCGCGATCCCGAGGCTCTGCGCCAGGATCGCCGTCGCGTAGCCCCGCCGCCGGTGCGCCCGCAGCACGCCGTAGCCGATGTGGCCGCCTTCGTGGGCGAGGAAGTCGTTGAGCTCGAAGCGGATCGAGCTCCGGCCCACGAGCACCCCGTTCACCTCCGCCACGAGGAAGGCCGACGGCACCCAGTGCACCCAGCGCCCAGGGAGGGCGAGGCCCCTGCTGCGCTGGTCGAGCGCATCCACGTAGTCCGCGAACGGCTCGTCTAGCTCCCAGCCCAGCCCGAAGGTGAACCCCTCGGCCGCCAGCTCGTGGTGGGCGGCCCGGAACGCGGGCTCGTCGTCCACCCGCAGCCCCCGCAGCCGCACCCCGCTCGTCGCACCGATCATGTGGCAACTCTGACCGCCGCCCCGAGCCCGCAGCCAGCCAGATCCGCCCGCCCCCCAATCGAGCTCATCGAACCCGCGATGGTTCGGCCACACACGTGTGGCTCGTTCGTCGTGGGTTCGCCTGGGCCGTCAGTCGGGGGGAGCCGGCGCGATGCGCAGCGTGAGCGCAGGGGCCACAGCAGGGCGGCCGGGCAGCGTCACGCGGCAGCCATGCGCGCTCGGCTCCCAGCGCAGCAGGGCGTCGTGACCGAGGAGGTGGACGTCGGCCCCAGGGGACGGCGTGAGGTCGAGCTCGACGGTGTCGGACGAGGGCGTGTCGACCACGATGGCGTAGAGCGCGCCATCGACCGTGGTGAAGCGCACGCCGTGTCCTTCGCCGGTCGATCCCGTCGAGCGAGTCCACGAGCGGCTGTCGTAGATGGCCTCGCCGTTGGTACGCAGCCACCACCCGAGCGCCAGCAGGCGCTGCGCCTGGGCCCACGGGATGACGCCGTCGCCGGTGGGCCCCACGTTGAGGAGCAGGTTGCCGCCGTGGGCCACGACGTCGACGAACATCCGCACGAGCTCGTCGGGCGACAGGTACGTGTCGTCGGACTCTTCCCGGTTGAACCCGAAGCTCGTACCGATGCCCCGCGTGCTCTCCCACTTCCGCGCGGGGTCGCCCTTGGTGGAGTACTCGGGCGTGACGAAGTCGCAGTGCCTGGCCCCGGCCGTCTGGGCCATCCAGTCGAAGCGGTTGTTGACGACGCCGTCGGGCACCGCCGCGTAGTAGTGGGCGAAGAGGCCGTCGAGGTCCGCCGCGGCCGGGTAGCCGATGTCGTTCCACAGCACGTCGGGCTGGTAGCGCTCGATCAGCTCGCGCCAGTGCGCGTCGGCATAGGCGAGGTACTCGGGCGTCTGCGGGATCGCCTTGAACATGGCCTGGAAATCGGTCATGGGCAGTCCCCCGAACGTCCAGTCGAGGCCGCCGGAGTAGTAGGTGCCGAATCGCATGTCGCGCGCCCGCACGGACGCGGCGAGGTCACCCACGAGGTCGCGCTCCGACGCCCAGTGCTCCTTGTTCGGGTTGGGCGTGTCGCTCGGCCACAGCAGCACACCGTCGTGGTGCTTGGTGACGAGCACGACGTAGCGCGCCCCCGCCGCCTCGAACAGGTCGGCCCAGGGCTCCGGCTCCCACCCGGCGTGCCCCGCCAGGAACTGCTCGACGAACACGTCGTAGGGCGCGTCGCCGTAGTGCTCAGCGTGGTGGAGCGCAGCGGGGCTGCCCTCGATGGACATCGAGTTCTGGTACCACTCGACGTACGGCGAGCAGCGCATCGCCTCCTCCCACCCGCCGCCACCAGCGGCCAGGTCGAAGGGCGAGTCCATGATCGGTGCGAACGCGGGCACGGCTGCCGCGGTCCAGTGCAAGAAGATCCCGAGCTTGGCGTCGTCGAACCACGCCGGCAGCGGTCGCGTTCGCGGTTCCATCGATCCGTTGCCTCCCCTGCAGTCGTCGCTCGACGGCCCGACGAAGGTAGCGGGCGCTCAGACCTCCACGATCGCTGTCACCAACGCCGCGCCATCGTCCCCGATCTCGTGACAGGCCCGTGATGTGCTGACCGTGCTGTCACCAAGGCCGCGCCATCGTCCCCGATCTCGTGACAGGCCCCCGATCCGGACCGGTCGCGTCGCCCGATCTCGTGACAGGCCCCTGATCCGGACCGGTCGCGTCGCTCGATCGTGGGGGCGCACGGAGCACCTTGAGCCGGTCTTCGTCTGGGCACACCCCGTAACGTGAGTCGGTGCCCACGCTCCTTGCCGGATCGACGTCGTTGCGCGTCGACCGGGCTCGCGGCGGGCGCATCACGTCGCTCGTGGCCCACGGCCATGAGCTCCTCGTGCAGGGCGACAACGGACGGAGCAGCGACCCCCTCCTCTACGGCTGCTACCCGATGGTGCCGTTCGCGGGTCGGATCCGAGGTGGGCGGTTTCGCTGGGGAGGCACGCTGCACGAGCTCGTCCCCAACCATGGCGGGCATGCCATGCACGGCACCCTGTTCGACCGGCGGTGGCTCATCGAGCAGGCCGACGGGGGCTACCTGCGCATGCGGGGCCGGCTCGAGCCAGGCTGG
>JBKJSO010000037.1:0-3638 GCA_046595835.1 Acidimicrobiales bacterium
CGTTCACGCATGAGGATGGGGATGCGCAGCACGCCCATCGTGCTCAGGCCCAGGACGATGATCACGACACCGAACCAGCGCACGATCGTGTCCTGGTTGCGCAGCAGCACCGCGCCGAACGCTGTGGCGCCGACGCCGAGGGTCACGAACACCACGGTGAACCCCGCCACGAACAACAGCGATGCCGTCAAGGTCACTCGGCGGGCATCACGTCGACCCAGGTCGGCCACCGGAAGGGCGGAGACATACGACAGGTAGCCGGGGATGAGCGGCAGGCAGCACGGCGAGCTGAACGACACGAACCCCGCGACCAATGCAGCCACGGGGAGGATGAACACCTCCACGATCAGACCTCTCGTCTACGGGCCGCTGGGCTGGCCGCCGCGGTCGATGGTCTCAAGGCTCGGGATCCTCCGCGGCAACGGGCGGCACCTGCTCGTCCACGAGGTGGCGCAACCGGTCCACCTCTTCGCGCAAGGCAACGGTCTCCGCAGAGGTCGCATCCGCGTTCGCGTCGTTGCGTCGATGGCGATCGCCGGGGCGGGCCATGACGGCCACGCATACGACCATCATCAGGCCGCAGCCAAGCAACGGGGTCAGGGAAGCAAGCATGGGTTGATCTGTTCTCCTCAGTGGGGCAGCCCGCGTCTGGCTGGGCGGCGGTTCGTTCAGGGTGTGGGGGCGGGGGTGGGGCGGCGGATCCCCACCCCCGCCGATCTAGCGGACGGGGCCTTGGGCTCGGTCCGGACTGGTGACGGGCTCCAGTCGGGAGCGAAGCTCCGCGACCTCGTCCCGGAGCCTGGCGACCTCAGCCGGGTCGGCGAGCGCGGCCGTGGCGCACCCGTCGCGCCGCATCATCCGGGAGCACAACAGCATCATCGCCGCGCAGCCCGCGAACGGGACCAGCAACGCGAACAGCGTTGAGAGCATTCGACCTCCTCACATCGTGACCTGGGCTCGACCGGACGGCCGACCCCGAAAACGGGCGCGCCGAAGCGCGCTCAGGCCATCTGGGGAGGTCGGTAGAACTCCAGTGAACGCAGCAGATCCCCGTAGCGGTCACGACGTGTACGCAGCCGCACCCCCATCAGCGCGATCGCGAGCGCCAAGACCGAAACCAACAGAGCGCTGCACGCCTGCCCAGCCGAGACGGCCGACCCGCAGTCGTGACACATCGCGCCGCTCATCCCAGGCATGAGGACGGGTATGCCGACGAGAACGAGGAGCACGACCAGCGCGACGAGGAGGGCCTTCTTCACGGTCACAGCAGCCGTCACCGTAGTGCGACCACTCAGCGCCGCCACATCGGCCCAGCAGCGAGCTCGCACCCGCCGATTGCTCGCAGTCTCCCAGCTCTAGAGCACGCGGCCGGCTCGCTCACCGGTGTGGTCACCGTGGGTGGCGATGAGGGTGCCGTTGCAGATCGACGCGCGGTAGCCGACGGAGCGCTGGGCGAAGCGGCCGTGGCCACCGGGGAAGTCGTGGACGAACTCGGGGTGACGCTCGGCGACGTTGTCGAGGTCGATGACGTTGAGTCGGCTCGCATCCCGACCGCGACCCGGCCGCGGCCGGTGAGGCCGAGGACCCAGGCGGGCTCCGCGGTCAGGCGGCGGATGGCCTCGCCGGCGGTGTACAGGGGCGTCGCGCACCCAGTGGGGGAGCACGAACGAGGTCCATCCGGCGTCCATGACCTGGCCGACGTGGGCGCCGGCGTCGCCGAGGGACGGGAGGACGAAGTCGCTGCCGAGGAACGTCTCGAGGGCCTCGACGCTCGGATTGAAGACGCTGAGGGTGAACAGGGCGCGATGCCGATCGACGCGTACCGCCATGGCGACGAGTTCGTCGTCGAGTTCGACCTCCCCGGTGTCGACTCGGGCTCGATCGACCTCGTCGTCGAGAAGAACGTGCTGACGGTCCACGCCCAGCGTCACCGCGCTGTCCTCGATGGTGTGGAGCTGCTCGTCGGTGAGCGTCCGCAGGGGACCTTCAGCCGCCAGCTGTTCCTGGGCGAGGGCCTCGACACCGAGCGCAGCGACGCCAGCTACGCCGACGATGTGCTCACGCTGCGCCTGCCGGTCGCGGAGAAGGCCAAGCCCCGCCGGGTCCCGATCAACGTCGCCGAGCCCGCCCAGCCGGCGATCAACGCCCAGTCTGACGAGCCCTGCACTCGGTCGCAGCGAAGAGCTGGCTGCACGTAGCGCACCGATGCTTCCTGCCACCGCCACCGAGCAGAACGCGACGGTCGTGGTCCGTCCTGCGACCGTCGCCGACATCGAAGTTCTGCTCATGCTCCGCGCCACCATGTTCCCCGTCGCGGAACCAGCAGAAGACGGGCCCGAGGCGGACCGCTGGCAAGGGGCTTGCCGTCAGATCCTCCTCGACGGCTTGGCGGCCGGTGACGTCGACGCCGGAACCACGCCGTAGCACTCGAGCCCATCAGCCCCTGACGACTCCGTACGGCGCAGGCGCGTCGAGCGCGCGGGATGTCAAGCCGCCGTTGGCCACCGCGACGACCTCAATGCCGACGGCAAGCGCCGTCCTCTGATCGGTGCGGCACAGGGTTGATGTTCAATCACGATCTAGCCATACTTCTGGCTATGGCCTCGAGTGAACACCTCTCCCTGGCGGACGTGAAGAACCGGCTCTCCGAGGTGGTCGACAAGCTTGAGCGCGAGCACGGCCGCGTCGTCGTGACGAAGCACGGACAACCTGCTGCAGTCATGCTCAACGTGGACGACCTCGAGTCATTGGAGGAGACGCTCGCGATCCTGAGCAATCCGACACTGCGAGACGCGATCCTCGAGGGCGCCGCCGACCTCGCCGCCGGCCGCACTCAACGCCTCTCTCGGGAGGAGGCTCTCGCTCGCGTCACGAAGCAGTGACATCGGAGCCGTTCGAAATCGAGTGGGCATCGAGCGCACTGCGCTCACTCGATCGTCTACCCGAGAAGATCGCAACCGCCTGCATCGAGTTCGTGTACGGCGGGCTGGCCGGAAACCCGCATCGGGTCGGGCGAGCCCTTCGGTTCGACCTGGAAGGCAAGTGCAGCGCTCGCCGAGGTGACTTTCGAGTCATCTACGAGATCGACGACCAGCCCCATCTCGTGACCGTCCTGGCAATTGGTCATCGAAGCGACATCTACCGACCCCGCTGATCGCTCGCTATCGGCCGATCCGCGTGCCCGACGTGACTCTCTCGGATCTAAGATGCTTGACTCCGGAGTGAGTATCTCGGATAGTGGCCATCGGAAGGCGAACCGCATTCTGTCCCCGGGGGCGAGCACATGGGCCGAGTCGTCATTGATGAGCGTGGCTGAGTTCGCCCGTTCTCGGCGGTCACCGCACGGCAGCGTGGCATCGCCCGCCGCGCTGGGCGCCGTGCGGGTCGGTCCCGACTTCGCGAACGAGTATCCCGGCGGCGATCCCGCGGCAGCCGAAGCGCTGTCGACCGTGATACGGGCGGGCCAGGCGCTCTACGACGAGATCGACCGAGCGATGCAGGCGTCGATCGGTGTCCCCGAGAGCGCGCTCAACACCCTCGCCGTCATCGACGGCGCTGAGCGGCCGCTCACCCCGAGTGAGATCAGTGACCGCACCTTCCGATCGTCGGCCACCATGACCAGCATCCTCGACGTCCTC
>JBKJSO010000314.1:0-7015 GCA_046595835.1 Acidimicrobiales bacterium
CAGGTTTCCCTCCGGGAAACCTGCGGCGCTCACCCTCTGCTGCGGAGCTTCGGTCGTGAGGTTCACGATCACCGCGTTGGGTTCGGCCGGTGGCCGAACCGTCGGACAGGTCGTCAATGACATCGTCCGCTACCTCGAGCCCCGTACACCCGAACGGTCTGGTCCGGCACCCGCGGTGCCCTCGGGTGATGGGCCGTCGAGCTACTACGCCGACCGGGGCAGCGAGCCCGGTCGGTGGGGCGGCTACGGCGCCCGCGAGGCCGGACTCGACGGACCGGTCGACCCCGCCGACTTCGCGCGGGTGCTCGCCGGCCGTGATCCGCGCACTGGGGCTCGGCTCATCACCGCCCAGGGCTCGGCCCGACGGCGCCCCTCGCTCGGCGCTGGCAACGAGACACGAACCGCTCCGAGCGGTGAGGCGCTGTACGGCATCGACGACATCGCCGCCGCGCTCAAGATCACCAAGAGCGAAGCACAAGCCCTCGTCGCCGCCGGTGAACGCCACGCCCTCTCAGCTCTCACCCCCGTAGGTGCCGGCGCCCTGCCGGTTGCCGGTGAGCCAGACGGCAGCCACCTCATTCCCTGGATCGATGGCGACGATGTCCGCTGGGTGACCGAGACCGAACTCGAACGGTGCGAACAGGCCCGCACTGTGGGCGTGACCCCGGCACAGATCGCAGCTGGCGGTGACCCCACCGATCAGCTCTCTGTTCCCGAAGCCGCCCGACTCGCGGGCGTCACCTCGAGGTATCTGCGAAGCCTGTGCCGGCGCTGGGAAGACACCCGCGCCGAGATCGAGTCCGCACTTGTCGAGAACAGGACACCCGACCGCGCCTATGTGGTCGCGTACCGAGGAACCCGGCGTCAATGGATCGTCACCCGCGCAGGGCTCGCGGCCTTCCTCGAACGACGTACCGCGCCCGCGGTGCGAGTCGGTTACGACCTCACCCTCACCACCGAGAAGTCACTCGGCATCCTCGCGCTGCTCGGCGACGACCCGACCCGACGAGCGGTGCTCGACGCCATCGAGGCGGGCAACGACACCGGCATCGCCTACCTCGAACTTCACGCTGCCGTCGCACGAGCAAAGGGCCAACAGGTACTGGTGCGAGGCCTGACCGTCGCGTCGTTCCGGCACCTCACGAGTCGGGCACTCGACCCGTTCCCCCACCACCACAACGTCATCGCCAACACCATCGTCGACGAACACGGCGATAGGCGCGCGCTCGACGCCCGCGGCCTGTACACCCACGCTCAAGCAGCCTCAGCGCTGGCCACCGCCCAGATGCGCCACGACCTCACCCGCACCCTTGGCGTGCGATGGCGACGAGGTCGCTCGGGCAGCTGGGAGATCGACGGCATCGGCGATGACGTGCTCCGCGAGTTCTCCCGCCGCCGCAGCGAGATCGAGGACGCCGTCGCCGAGCTCGAAGCCGAGATCGGCCGTCGGTCGACCCTGGACGAGGTCCAGGCGATCATCACCTCGACCCGCCCGGCCAAGGAACACGTCGACACCGCTGCGCTGGTCGACGGATGGTGGGAGCGCGCCCGTCATCTCGACCTCACCCCGCAGGACCTCGCCCACTGCACTGGTCACCACCGGGCTCACCCCGAGGTGGATGAGCACGCGCTCGTGGAGCGTCTCGCGTCCCCCGTCGATGGACTGTGCGCACACGCTTCGATCTTCACCCGCTCCGACGTGCTCGTCGCCATGGCCGACATTGCCATCGACACCGACGGCCATCCCGGACCCCTCCTGGTCGACGCGGTGGAGATGGAACGGCTCGCCGACGCCTTCCTGGCCAGCGCGCATGTCATGCAACTCGGCACCGGCGGCGCAGCCGGTGGCCTGGCACGTGAAGACGCGTACACGACCCGTGAGATCCTCGACGTGCAGCACCGGATCATCGACCGCTACCAAGCGGGCATCGGCGCCGGCGCCGCTGTCGTCCCCAGCCAGGACATCGCTCGCGTGCTGGCCGACCATCCGGGCCTCACCGGCGAACAGCGCCACCTCGTCACCTCGTTCTGCACCAGCGGACAGGCGGTGCAATGCGCGATCGGCCGTGCCGGCGCCGGCAAGACCACCACCATGCGCGCCGCAGCGGCCGCTTGGCGGGCAGCGGGCTACGACGTCGTCGGGGCGGCCGTCAAGGGCGAGGCAACCCGACACCTTGCCGCTGGCGCCGGCATCCCCGCGGAGACCATCGCCTGGTACCTCGCACGGGTAGACGACCCGCCCATACACGCGCGGACTGTTCTGATCATCGACGAGGCATCAACCCTCTCAGACCGTGACCTCGACGCCCTCTGCCACTTGGCCCAGCGAACTGGCGCGACTCTCCGACTCATCGGCGACCCTGACCAGCACGGCGCCGTCACCGCCGGAGGCATGTTCCGCCATCTGTGCCAGAGCGATCCCGGGCGCACACCCGAACTCGCCACGACGCACCGCGTCACCGACCCCGCCGATCGCGAAGCGGCCCGGCTTCTGCGCGCAGGCCGAACCAGCGACGCCCTCGCCCGGCTGGCCGAGGCTGGTCACCTCCACATCGCTGACAACGACATCGACCTCTACATCGGCATGCTCCGCAACTGGTGGGACGCCCACCAGAACGGTGCACCGCACCCGATGGTCGATCGGCGCCACCACACCCGCCGAGTTCTCAACCGCCTGGCCCGTCAGCTGCGACGCGCCAACGACGAGCTCGGCGACGCGGAGATCATCGCAACTGGCGATCGTGCCTTCGCCGTTGGCGACCGGATCGTCGCCCGTATGGCCGCCCGTCGCCTTCACGTCGTCCACGACCCGACTGCGTATGTCCGCAACGGTGCGGTCGGCACCGTCACCGCCATCCACCCCCACGACGACCCGGCCCAGGACACCATGAGCGTCTGCTTCGACGACATCGGTGAGATTGCCATCCCCCGCGCTTTCTTCGACGAGCACACCGGACCCGGCGGCCGCAACGACGTCGGCATCGACCACGCCTACGCCCTGACGGGCTACGCCGTGCAAGGCGCGACCTTCGACGTGTCGACCAGCCGCATCGACGAAGGCGCCAGTCGCGCCGAGGCCTACGTCGACATCACCCGCGGCCGCAACGCCAACCACCTCTTCATCACCCGGGCCGCCGACCCACTCGACGGCGAACATCTCCCGAAGGCCCCGGACCCTGACCTCCACAAGGCTGTCGCCGAGCGTCTCCACCGCTCCGGACCCGAACGAGCCGCCATCGAGTTCGCGGTCGGGCCGAGCACTGCGGCTGCTCGCCTCCTCGCGCACAGACCACCGTCCGGCTGGGCCTCCCGCTTTCCCGAGCAAGCGAATGACCCTGTGTACCTCCGCAGTCGCGGCCGCGCAGCTCTCGAGGCCGTCCTCGCGTACCGGAGTCGGTGGCACCCTGCTCCGGATCAAGGCGACGGCTGGGCGTGGGCACTTGGCGAGGTCCCACTGAACCCCGATGCCCGAACAGAACGGGAAGCTGCCATCGAGGTGCTCGACCTCTTCGCCCGGGCGATAATCACCGAGGCGCTCGGCGCTGACAGCGCGCCACATTGGACCGCCGATCAGCTCATGCAGGCGTTGCGATCCGGGGTGTCGCGATCGGATCTGCGTCCGCTCATCGAGATCGGTCGCGCGTTGGAACATGGGCACGGGTCAGCGACGACCCACGCGCCTGGCGACGGCGCCGAACTGGCGCCGGTCACGGATCTTCTCCGCCAGCTTCCCTACTCCGAGTGGCTCGCTCGTTCCCGTGGCCCTCGACTCGGTCTCGACGACCCAACACCGCAGGCTTCCCCAGCACGAGGACTCGAATGACCAACCATCAGATCACTTCGACGGAGCCGCCAGCTCCGCTCGACGACCGCAGACGGACCGAGCTGCTCCCGATCCTCCTCACCGTGAGGCAGGCGGCGGAGATCCTCGCCATCGGCCGTACGACCGCGTACGAACTCATCGCCGCCGGACACCTCGAGGTCGTCCACATCGGCCGGTCCGTCCGAGTGCCGGTCGAGGCCGTCGAGGTCCTGGTCGCCCGCCTGCGCCGCAAGGCGTCGTAACCTATGCCTCAACCTCATCGCGAGATGAGCGATCGCAGCCTGCGCTGCCTCTCCCCCACTGCCCACCTGGGCGTGAGGAGGCCGCATCCGTGGCTTCGATCCGCAAGCGCCGCACCGCCGACGGCGAGTTCCGCTACGACGTTCGATACCGCGTAGCAGGCCACGAGGCCGCCGAGACCTTCCACAGGCGGAAGGACGCTGACAACCGACTCCGCCAAGTAGAGGTCGAGGAACTCAACGGCACGGTCCTCGACCCCACCCTCGGCCGGGAGACATTCGCCTCGTACGCCGAGACCTGGATGGGAACACGTCTCGTTCGCGGGCGACCACTGTCACCGATGACCCGACAAGGCTACGAGGCCCTCCTCCGACGCAACATCACGCCAACCTTCGGGCCACTCCCACTCTCTCGCATCACCCCCGACGCAGTGCGCTCTTGGTACGCCCACGTCACCGCAGAAGCCTCCGCTGACCAGGCCGCCAAGAGCTACCGCCTACTTCGAGCGATCCTCAACACCGCCATTGAGGACGACCGGATCGCCCGCAACCCCTGTCGAATGCGCGGAGCAGGAACCGAGCGCGCCGACGAACGCCCAATGGTCGACACTGACCTCGTCCTCGCATTGGCTGAGGACATCGGCGACCGTCTACGAGCGCTCGTCCTTCTCGCCGGCTTCGCCGGGCTCCGGACCGGCGAACTTCTCGGGCTACGGCGCGAGGACATCGACCTCCTCCACGGCCACATCGAAGTTCGCGTCCAGGCACAGGAGCTCACACGACGCGGTCGAGTCGTGTCGGATCCCAAGTCCGACGCGGGGCGCCGGACGGTCGCACTCCCGACCCTCCTCAACGACGTGCTCCAGATCCACCTCGACACCTACGCACAGCCCGGGCGCGCCGGCGTGCTCTTCACGAGCGCCGATGGCCAGCCGATCACGCGCCGGCGCCTGTCGATCGGATGGCGAGCAACATGCCGGGCCGTTGGCGCTCCCCCGGGACTCCGCATCCACGATCTCCGCCACCATGCAGCCACGCTCACGGCGCGCATGCCCGGCATAACGACCAAGGAGCTGATGGCCCGCATCGGGCACAGCTCACCGAGGGCGGCGCTCATCTACCAACACGCCACCCGCGAGCGCGATCGAAGCATCGCGGACTTCCTCGACGACGCGATCGCCTCGACCGACCGAACCCGGCCAAACGACGTGGCCGACTTGCGGCGCCACGTCGAGAGAACCACGCGACCACCGGACGACTCAGCCAGCCCGGCCGTCAACCGGGACCTACCTTCCGGATCATCGCGTGGCTGACCCGCAAGACGTGGACGGCGCGCGGAGAGCCCACCTACCGATGGGTCCAACCCCAACTGCTGCCCGACCCTTTCGCAGGAAGTGGCTAGATCGCCCGCGACCTGATCAACGCGCCCGCCCTTGCCGTTCGCTACCTGTTCGGACATCCGAACCGCATGCTGCTCGACGGTCTCAACCCCGGGGCGATCTGCGTCACCGCCGACCGGAGTCTGACCGTTGAAGCGTCGGCGTGAAGCAACGCGAGGCGCTCGAGCTAAGCACGGTAGAAGCGAAGCCTGATTGCTGCAGGTTGGCGCCTGCGGTGGCCGCGATTAGGCGGCGACCGATCTGTGCGGGCCTACCGCACTTGAGGGATGTTGTCGTGTGGGCCGGAACCCACGCTCCACGCGACTCGCAGCGCCGCCACGGCGATTCAGTTCGGTGCGTGTGGGAGTGCCAGATGCCTCCGCCATCGACGGAAGAGCCCGCCGAGGATGACCGCACCTACGAGGAGCGTGAACTCGGTCGGATGGCTGGCGAGGACCGCACTCGCTCGGGCGAGTTGGTCCTCGAAGATGTGCGAAGCAGTGAGTGTGATTGCGAGCCCGGATGCCGTGGAGAAGGCGGCCACACTCAGGAAGATCCGTGGGTTCAGCTTGGCTCGCGCTGCGATGACCGCACCGACCATCCCGGGGAGGAAGACGACGGCGCCGACGCCGGTGTGGCGACGCCATCTGTTCTTGCGTTCGGGCATGAGGAGGCGGCGGACCGGCGAGTGCGGGCGGCTCGCGAAGTGCTCGAGGGACCGGAAGATGACCCAAGCGCGCCCCAGTCGGACGGCGAACGCGATCGCGACGAGTACGACTCGTGACTCGCTCGTGGCGAGGAGGAGATGTGGGTCGGCTGGGCTGAGCGCAACGACGATGACCGGTGCGGTGGCCAGAAGACTCGGTGCAAGGAGGCGGCCAACGACATCCGCGAACGGCGCTGCGACAGCGGTGCAGGCGACAAGGCGATGGCCGGAGGTCTGGACTTCCACGTAAAGACAGTTCTACACTGAAAACATGTCTGTATCCAGTGGTGGCTTATTGTGACACCAACGCGGGTGAAGCGCCCCACCCGAGAAGAGGTGCGCCGACGTCTACTCGACGCTGCCGCAGAGGTCCTGGTCACGCACGGCTACGGGGCGGCGTCCGTGGAGGTGATCACCGACGCGGCCGGCCTCTCCCGGGGGGCGCTGTATAGCAACTTCACCGACAAGGACGACCTCTTCCTCGACCTGCTCGATGAGATCGAGCGGAACCAAACGGCCGAGCTCGCAGCGATCTTCGAGGAGCACCAGGACCTCGGTCGCTTCCTCGAACGTCTCGCCGCCAGGGGACGAGCCGGCGTCCACGACTCACGATTTCACGTGGTCCTGCACACCGAGCTGTGGCTCCTCGCCATGCGCAATCCAGCGGTTCGAGAGCGGCTGGCAACGATCCATCGACGCGGCATCGAAGCGATCGCCACGCTCGTCGGCGACGCCGACATTGGCCTCGCTCCCAAGGAGATCGCTGCCACGGTCGCAGCGGTCAGCGACGGACTGTTGATGCAACGACTCCTCGACCCTGAATCAGTCCGGCAGGGCCTGCACGTCGATGTCCTGCGCACCCTGGCAG
>JBKJSO010000393.1:0-4835 GCA_046595835.1 Acidimicrobiales bacterium
ATCGAAGATGCGTGGCCCGGTGATGTCATCGGTCTCGTGAACGCCACCGACGTCAGGGTGGGCGACGCGCTCTACCTCGATGTGCCCGTCGAGTTCCCGCGACTGCCCGAGTTCGCGCCGGAGCACTTCGTCGTGGCCCGCGTGCGCGACACGAGCCGCTTCAAGCAGTTCCGGCGCGGCATTGCCCAGCTCGACGAGGAGGGCGTGGTGCAGGTCCTACGCGATCAGGATCTCGGCGACCAGGCCCCGATGCTGGCCGCAGTCGGTCCGATGCAGTTCGAGGTGGCCGCCCACCGCCTCGAGCACGAGTTCGGCGCGCCGACGGAGCTGAGCGTCACCTCGTGGCGCATCGCCCGCAAGACCGACGAAGCGTCGACCCCGACACTGCGAGGGATGCACGGCGTCGCTGTGTACGCCCGAGCCGACGGCACCCGCTACGCGCTGTTCGAGTCGCCCTACTGGCTCGCCCGGGTCGAGTCCGACCACCCGGCGCTCACGCTCGACCGCCTCGTCGCCGAAGGCACGGTGGGCTGACCGAGGTATGCCGTCACGCCGACTGGGGCAGACATCGGACCGACAGGCGGGCCTCCGGCCCCTCGACGAACGGAGTCGGTCGTGTACATCGGCGTTGGAACGCTCATCCTCATCATCCTGCTCGTGCTGCTGCTGACCTGAGGAGATCACCGTGGATCCCAAGATCGCCTTCTACTTCTACCTGAGTGCCGTGATCTGCTTCGTCCTCGCCGCCATGGGCGAAGGCTGGCGGCACGGCGCCCGAACCCGAGCAGGGCTGAAGCCCACGCTCACCCTCCTGCCCCTGGGCCTGGCGCTGGCCTTCTTCCCGGTCATGTGGGACGCCGGCGTCGCCGCCTTCTGACCTAGCGCTGAGCGGCGGCCTTGCACCGCCGCTCAGCTGCAGGTCGTGCCGTCGGCGGGCGGCTTGCCGTCCACCAGGTAGGCCACGACGATGTCGTCGATGCACGCCTTGCCGTCCGCGACGACGGTGTGGCCATCGCCCTCGTTCGTGACGAGCACGCCACTGGCCAGGCGATGCGCCACCGTGACCCCGCCTTGGTAGGGCGTGGCCGGATCGCCCGTAGTGGACACCACCACGATGGGCGGCGTGCCCGGCGCGGTGGTGGGCTGGAGCGGATCGGCTGGTACCGGCCAGTCGACGCAGCGCACGTAGTCGTTCACCAGCGCCTCGCCGAAGTGCGGTGAGGCCACCGAGGTCTGCTTGGCCGCCTGCAAGAACGCATCCGGGTTGCCGGTCGGCCACGAGAAGTCCATGCAGTTCACTGCGAAGTAGATCTCGAAGTCGCCGATGCCGACGTACTGATCGGCCAGGTCGACGAGCCCGCTTCCGTCACCGGCGAGCGCGTCGGCGATCGCCGAGTCGAGGCTCGTCCACAGCGAACGAGAGTAGAGGGCGAGGCTGAGCCCAAGGTTGGCCTCGCCGGGACCGGCGGCGCGGTTCGCGCTCGCGGCGGGGATCCCCCCGGGCTGCTCGGCCAGCGCCAGCACCCGTTCCACCGAGCTGAGCGCGCTACCACGGGTCTTGCACCGCGCGCTGCCGTCGCAGAACGTGGCGTAGCGGGCGAGCGCGGTCTCAAAGCCGGCGGCCTGCTCGGCGGCCAGGTCGAGGCCGCTGGGACCGAGCTCCAGCACGCCGTCGAGGATCATCGATCGGACGTGGCTGGGGAACAGGTCGGCGTACACCTGGCCGATGGCGGTGCCGTAGCTGAAGCCGAGGTAGCTGAGCTGCGGGTCGCCCATCGCAGCGCGCACGGCGTCCATGTCCTTGGCGACGTCGCGGGTGCTCACGAACGGGAGGACGTCGCCGAACTTGATGGTGCAGTCGTCCACGTACTGCTTGCTCACCTCAAGCAGGGCAGCGCGGTCCTCGGGCGTCTCGATGGTCGGATCCACGGCGTAGAGCTTGGCGGCGTCGATGCCGCAGTCGACCGGGGTGCTGCCCCCGACGCCGCGCGGATCGACGCCCACGATGTCGAAGTGCTCGTTGATCGCTGCGGGCAGCAACGTGGCGAGGGTCGCCGCGAAGTCGGTGCCGCTGGCTCCGGGTCCGCCCGGGTTCACGAACAGGGCACCGATGCGCTTGCCGGTGGCGGGGGCCCGGGCCGCCGCCAGCTCGATCAGCCGTCCGGCGGGCTTGCGGTAGTCGAGCGGCACCCGCACGGTGGCGCACTCCCCGTACTTGCACGACGTCCACTGGACCGGCTCCGGGGTGAACCCCTCGGGGCCTGCCGTGGTGTCCGGCGTGCCGCTGTCTCGGCTCGTGGTGCTCGTCGTGGTCGACGCGGCGAGGGGGTCGTGGTCGGCCTGGGTGGCGCAAGCCGCCGTCACCAAGGTGGCGGTGAGGGCGAGTGCGGCGAGGCCGCGGCGGGGGGAGCGCATCGAGGCGAGGGTAGACGGCGGCATCGCAGTGACCGCCTGCACCCGGTGCGGGTGAGCATCGCCACCTTCAAGTAACGCTCGTTATCCGCGGATCGGTAGGGTCGCCCGATGGCTGCCTCGATGACCCGACCGCCCATCGACCTGCTCTCGCCCGAGTTCTACGGCGACCTGGACGGCATGCACGAGGCGTTCACCTGGATGCGGGCCAACGATCCGCTCCATCGCTGCGAGCACAGCGGCTTCGTCGCCGTGACCCGCCACGCCGACGTGCTCGATGTGGAGCACCGAGACGACGTGTTCTCGAGCAACGCCAGCTACCGCTCGGTGCAGAACCCCGGCGAGGACAACATGATCGCCCAGGACGACCCGCAGCACCTGGCCCAACGACGCCTCGTGGCGCGCCGGTTCACCCCGAAGGCCGTGCGCGAGCTCGAGCCGGTGTTGTCGCGCCTGATCGGCGGTCTGCTCACCGCGATCGTGGCCGACGTGGAGCCCGGGGCCACGGGGCAGATGGAGGCGGTCACCGCGCTGGCCGCCGCGCTACCCGCGCAGCTCACCGCCCACCTGCTCGGCTTCCCCGAGGAGATCTGGCCGGACATCAAGAGCTGGTCGGAGCGGCTCATGCGCTACGACGCCGTGCCCCACGATGGCGCCGCCCTCAACGGCTTCCTCGCCGCCATCGGGGAGTTCGTGGAGGTGCTGCACGCCACGGCGGCCGAGCGGCGGGCGTGCCCGGCCGACGATCTCATCACGGTGTGGGTGCAGGGTGAAGCCAACGGATGCCCAATGGATGACTCGAAGCTGGTCAACGAGACGGGCCTCGTCATCTCCGGCGGCGCGGAGACCACCCGTACGGTGATCGCCCGATCGCTGGTGGCCTTCGCCGACCACCCCGACCAGTGGGAGGCGATGCACGCCGATCCGTCGCTCATCGCCGCCGCCGTGGAGGAGATGATCCGCTGGGTCACGCCGCTGAACAACATGTTCCGGGTGGCGACGGCCGACACGACCGTCGCCGGCGTGCCGATCAGCGCCGGTGACCGCTTGGCGCTCCTCTACCCGTCGGCCAACCGCGACGAGTCGGTGTTCGAAGATCCCTTCACGTTCGACATCGCGCGCCACCCGAACCCGCAGATCGCCTTCGGCTTCGGCACCCACTTCTGCCTTGGTGCGTCGCTGGCCCGCGTCGAGCTGCGCCTGCTCATGGAGCGCCTCGTGGCCACGATCACCGACCTCGAGGTGCTCGCCCCGCCCGACATCGAGGCGAACATCTTCGTGGGCGCCGTCCGCCGCCTCGAGCTCGGCTTCCGGCGCCGCTGAGCCCTACCGACCAGCGTCATCTCGACGGGGCTGGTCGGGTGGGTCCCGCACCCCATCCGGCCTGGGGAGGGGTTCGCTCGCGTGCCGAGCCTGAGGCTCCACGGAACCCGTCAGTCGCCGTAGTCCGCAGTGCCGGCAGAGGTGGAGGTGGTAGCGCCACCGGGCCCGGGCGCGACCGTGGTCGGTGTGGATGCGGTCGCCAGGCTCTTGTCGCCGAGGATGAAGAGGTGCCCGGCGCGGGTGCCGACGTAGATGCGACCGTCCCACACGGCTGGGGTGGCCTCGATGCAGCCGCCGAGCTCGATCGACCAGAGCTCGGGTGGCGCCACGCTGCGGTTCGACACGTCAAAGGCATGGAAGAAGCCGTTGCAGTCGCCCACGAGGAGCACCTTGTCGACGATGACCGGGCTCCCCCACAGGGGCCCGTGCAGCTTGAGCTCCCACAGGACCGCGCCGGTGGCGCGGTCGAGGGCGATGAGCCGTCCGGCGTCGCTCGTGACGATGACGGTGTCACCGTTGATCCCCGGCGTGCCGTAGATGCCGGCTGACACGCTGGTCGTCTCCGTGAAGGACCACACGATCGGGTTCACCTTGTTCGTGGGATCGACCTTGGTGAGCTGACCGACCTCCCGCGCTCGCGGCAGGTCGCGGTCGAACTCGCCGGCGATGTACAGCATCCCCTCGTCGTCGACCACCACCGAGGGGTCGTTGTCGCCGGCCGTGTAGAAGCGGAACACCTGCTTGGGCACGCCGCCCCTCCGCAGCGGGCTGAGGTCGTAGCCCCAGATGAGGCCGGCCGATGTGCCGAAGTAGGCAGTGTCCTTGTAGATCGCCACCGAGCTCTCGACGGAGGCGTGCTCATCGCCGTTGGCGGCCAGCACCTCTTCGTCCCACACCGGGGTCGTGAACACGACCTTGGGACGGACGTGGACGAGACCGGTGGCCTTGTCGTAGGACCGGTTGAGCTTCACGACCCAGAAGCGACTGCTCTCGCTGCCCTCCACGAGGTAGTCGCCGAGGATGATGGGCGAGGAGTCCCAGTCGTCGTTCCACAGGTTCGGCGGGACCGACTCGCTGTCGAGGGTCCAGAGCACCTCGGC
>JBKJSO010000088.1:0-7894 GCA_046595835.1 Acidimicrobiales bacterium
CAACGCAGAGCGATCACGACAATCTTCTCCGGAGCGTTGACGCGCCTCGCTGAGCTGTACTCGCCGGTCGCAGCCGCACTCCAGGACCTTCAGGTTCCTTTGCTCGTCGGGTGGGGCGAGCACGATCCGTTCTTCCCGCTGGAACAGGGCGAGCGAACCGCTGCGCTAGCCAATGCGCGGCTGCATGTCTTCAGCGGAGCAGGACATTTCCTGCCCCACGAACGCCCAGAGGAGGTCGCCCGCCAGATCTCCACTCTCACACTCGCCGTCAGCACATGACCGCCGCCACTGGGCTCGACCTCGCGGCCGAGGTCGCCTACGCACACGCCAGCGCCACTCTTGCCGCCGCGGACTACGTCGACGTGTCGTTCTCCAGCGGCGGGCTCGCCTTCGTTGCGAAGCGTCAGCCCAACGCACTCGCACGCGTCGAGGCGCGGCTGAACCCACTCCGCCAGCAGATCACCCTCACCGGCACCACGCCCAGACCCTGGACGGTTGAGGTCGCCAACAGCCACGAGCTGAAGGCGCGACTCGCCGACCTCCGCTCACGCTCACGGCGACTCCGATGGCAGCCCGAAGACCTAGGCGTATTCGCGGCAGCCGCCATCTGGACCTACCTCACGCTGCCAGTCCTGCTCCAGCATGCCGAGCATGTCCGCCGCCTGCCCGACGCCGGAGGCGCCCGACGACTTCAGATAACACTGCCCGCGACACTCGCCGGGCACAGCAGCGTGCAACGGCTCCACATCGGGGCCAACTCCTTGATCCAGCGACACGACTACACCGCGACCGCCTTCGGAACGTGGGCACACGCCACGCAAGAGATCACTCGCTACCAGACCTTCGACGGCATACCCGTCGGCACAGCGCGCGTTGTCAGCCCGCGGTTCGGACGTCCGCTGCCGGGCCCGACGCTTGTCTGGATCCAGATCCACTCGGTGCAGCCGGCGAAGACGAATCGTGTCAGCTCCCGGCCAGCCGGAGCAGAGCCAGCCATCAACACAAGTGACGGTTTCGTCTGATCGCCCGGCTTGGGCTACCCAGAGCTCGGCGTGACTAGGTGGAAATAGTCCGTTCGGGCGCCAGAGATGGGGCGACCGACCCTCCTGCCGCCGGTCCGCGATGCCGATGGAACTGGCATGTCTTCCCCGTCACGGTCGGCCGTGGCCTCCCACCAACCAACCATGGAGTCGGTGTGGGACCGGCCTGAGCTCCGGGCCGCAGACACCTCGATCCGTAACCTGCTCGAGCAGCTGGGCAGAGCGATGGGAGGCCTGACGGCGGCGGCGATGGTCGGCCGATGGATCAACCAGTCGGTGCTCCACCTTGAGGGAGGCGTGCGCGACCTGGTCATCGCGACGCTCGTCCTGGTCGCGCTGGCGGGGCCGGCCCTCTTCGTCACCTCAGCGCGGCCCATCCGGGCCGCCCTGCTCGCCCAGCGGGAGCTGATCGTGGCCAGCGAGGCCGCCATGCTGGAGCGAGTTGCTCAGCAGACCTTCCTTCAGGATGTCCAGGACGCCCTCGACATGGGGGAGACCGAAGGCGACGCGTTGATCGTGACCGCGGCCGCCTTGGCCCACGCGGCCCCGGGTGCGGCCGAGCTGCTCGTCGCCGACGCCAGCCGAGCCCATCTGCGCCGGGTGGCGGCAGTCGACGGCCATGAGGCACCGGGGTGCGGTGTCGAGACGCCATGGGGGTGCCCGGCCGTACGACGTGGCCGCACCCTCCACTTCGAGAGCTCGGAGGCGCTGGGCGCGTGCCCGCGACTGGCTGACCGCGGCGGACCGGCGGTGTCGGCCCTGTGCGTGCCGATCACCATCCTCGGCACCCCGACCGCAGTGATCCACGCCATCGCCCCAGTCGGTGCCGAGGCATGGACCGAGTCGACCGTGGACCGTATCGAAGGGGTGAGCGTCCAGATCGGCACCCGGCTCGGCGTGCTCCGCGCAATGGCCAAGTCGCAGCTCCAGGCCGAGACCGACCCCCTCACGGGCCTTCTCAACCGCCGAGCCATGGAGGAGCGGGTTCGCGAGCTGGCGCGGGACGGGCACCCGTTCGCCCTCGCCATGGCCGACCTCGACCACTTCAAGGGCCTCAACGACCGCTTCGGCCACGACACCGGCGACCGAGCGCTGCGGACCTTCGCACGGGTGATCCGCGAGGCGGTCCGAGGAGCAGACATCGTGTCCCGTCATGGCGGCGAGGAGTTCGTGGTCGTGTTGCCCGACCTCGACGCTCTGGGCGCCACGCCCGTGCTCCATCGTGTCCGGGACCTTCTCCGGGAAGCGGTCGGCTCCGCCTTGATCCCGGAGTTCACCGTGAGCATGGGCGTGGCCGACTCCACGTGGTCCCAGGACCTGGCCACCGTGCTCCGAGCGGCCGACCACGCGCTGATGCAGGCCAAAGACCAAGGTCGCGACCGCCTCGTGATCGCCGACATGCCGTCGAGCGATGGCGTCCGGTCGCTTCTCCCCCTGCCGACCACCTGAGCCACGCTCGCTGCCCCGAGGTGCGCGAGGTCGCGTAGAAGAGCCCATCCGCGTGGAACCGGGGCTCCTGCGGAAAAGGCTCTGGCGGCAAGTACCCTTGACCTGGCACTCAGAACGATGGGTCAGCCCTCTAGCGCCACGTCAAGCGACGTGCCAGGACGTGCGATGTCCGTACCGAGTCTCTTGCTGCCCCCGGCGTTGTCCGGATGATCCAACCGGCCGCGTCCCCGCCCCGCACCACGCCGGAAGCCACCAAGGCCTTGCCGTCTCCATCGCCGCTGGAGCAGGTGGCTCGTCCGCTGCTCGAGCTGATGCAGTCGATCTCTGGCCTGGAGACGACGTTCATCACCCAGATCGACTGGGACGACCAGACGCAGGAGGTCGTGTACGCCCTGAACTCAGCGGAGCTTCAGGTGACCGAAGGCTCCGTCGTCGACTGGTCCGACTCCATGTGCCGGTGGGTCTTCCTCAGCGGCCAGGAGCAGACGAGCGATGTGAAGGGTGCGTTCCCCGACAGCCTCGGTGCCAAGAAGCTGGGCATGGAGACGTTCTTCGCCGTGCCCGTCCTCGCCGAAGGTCGGACGATCGGCACGGTCTGCGGCGCCAGCCGGCAGGTCGTGGAGATCAACGATGCGGTGCTGGCAATGATGCGACTGGTCGCAATGGCGATGGCCGTGCAGCTCCAGACGGATCAGGAGAGCCGGGCTCATAGCGATCGGGCCAACCGGGCCGAGGTGCTTGCACTGACCGACGACCTCACCGGGCTGCCCAACCGTCGAGCCTTCAACTCGCGGGCTGAACAGGAGCTGGCTCGATCCGCACGGCACCCATGCCACGTCGCCGTCCTCATGCTCGACGTCGACGAGTTCAAGGCCGTCAATGACCAGTTCGGCCACGCCGTCGGAGATCAGGTACTGCAAGCGGTGGCGCAGGCCATGCGATCGGGATCACGCGTAGAGGATGTCCTCGCCCGGCTCGGAGGTGACGAGTTCGCGCTGACGCTCTCGAACACAGATGCGGTGGGCGCAGTTCGTGCTGCAGAGCGAGTGCGTCGCGCCTTCGCCGAGCTCAGCGCAGCAATGGGTGTCTGCTGCTCGATCAGCATCGGCCTGAGCACGAGCGAAGCGACGCCGCGGCGCGAGCTGATCGCTGCCGCCGACCAGGCGCTGTACCGAAGCAAAGCGCTGGGAAGGAACCGAGTCGAGGTCTGGGCCGGCCCGCTGGGCATTCGCCCAGTCAGCCCGCACCTCAGCGGGAGTCCCGTGGACGGCCAGCTCGCGGTGTCAGATCCTCGTCCGTGACATCGGCACGGCCACGGCGGACTCCGACCAGGATCGGATAGCGGCCGCGAGGAGGCGGGGCGTCAGCTGATCGACAGGCGCCGATCGAGGCTGGCCTCGACGAACGAGAAGGCCCCCTGGGGCGACGGCAGCCCGCCGCGGCGAGCTGCCGAGATGGCGCTGCAGGAGGTGACCACCGCCATGTGCGTGAAGGCCTGTGGCGTGTTGCCCAGCTGCTCGCCGCTCGCCGGGTCGACCATCTCGGCGTAGAGCCCCAGGTCGTTCGCGACGCCGAGCAGCCGATCGAGCAGGGCCTCGGCCTCGTCGAGGCGCCGAGCGTGCACGAGCGCGTCGAGCAGCCAGAACGAGCAGAGCAGGAAGGCACCCTCGTCTCCAGGGAGGCCATCGGGAGAGCGGTAGCGGTGGACGTACCCGCCGTCGCTCAGGTCGCGCTGGACGACATCGATCGTGGCGAGGACCCTCGGGTCGGCCGGCGGCAGGAATCCCAGCGCGGGAACAAGCAGGGCGGCGGCATCGGCCAGCGGGTAACCCGCGGCCTGCACGAACCAGCCGTCGGGCGACCCCTCCGAGAGCAGCCACGCGGCGATGGCATCGCGCTCGGCCCGCCAACGGGTGAGGTCTCCGGTGAGCCGGCCGGCCTCGGCGAGGCGCACGGCTCGATCGAGGGCCATCCAGCAGTTGAGCTTCGAGTGCACGAAGTGTCGCGGCTCGTCGCGGATCTCCCAGATCCCTTGGTCGGGGCGGCGCCAGGCCCGCACCGTCAGATCTGCGACCTGGCCGAGGAACTCGGCGTTGTCGACGCTCAACGCTCCGCCGGCGCGGCCGAAGAGGTACCCGGCCTCGAGCAGCTGACCGAGCGAGTCGAGCTGCAGCTGCCCGGCGGCGCCGTTCCCGATCCGCACCGGCGCCGAGCCGCGGTGGCCGGCCAGGTGGTCGAGCTCGAGCTCGGGCAGGAGCCGCTCGCCGGTGACCCGGTACATGATCTGCAGGTCGTCGGGTCGACCCGCGCCGGTCCGCTCCAACCAGCCCTTGAAGGCGGCCGCTTCGGGGAGGTAGCCGAGCAGCACCAGGGACGCCAGAGTGAGGGTGGCGTCGCGGATCCAGGTGAAGCGGTAGTCCCAGTTGCGGACGCCGCCGATCCACTCGGGGAACGACGTTGTCCCGGCCGCCACGACGGCTCCCGTGGGGGCATAGGTGAGCGCCTTCAGCACCAGCGCCGCCCGGTGGACCCGGCGCTCGTGGTCACCGACGTAGGTGCACCGACCGAGCCATGCCTCCCAGAAGGCGACGGTCTCGGCGAGGCGCGTCGTCATCGCGGCCGTGTGGTCGGCGACGCCATCATGAGGTGAAGGGTCGGCGGCCGCGGTCCACTCGACCTCGAGCCATGCCTCGTCGCCGGCCGCGAGATCCCAACGTGCGGTCACATGCCCGCGATCGCCGCCGAGCTCCCGGCTTGCCCGCACCCACAGCGCGTCCGGACCTCCGACGATCGCCGCGGTCGTCTCGGAGGTGCGCGTGAACCTGGGCAGCACGGTGCCGTACTCGAAGCGGGGTCGGAGGCCGACGGCGACGGTGACGTGCCCGGACACGCATCGTGCCCGTCGGAGCACCGAGGCGTGGTGGTTGACTGCCGCGGGGCGCTCGGGATCGAACGGCCGGACCGGCAGGCAGTCGGTGAGCTCCAGCACCCCGTCAGAGGTGACGAACGTGGTGGCCAGCACGTTGGTGGCGGGCAGGTAGCTGCGGTGGACGTCACGCACCTCCGCGACCGGCGCGATCTGGAACTGCCCGCCGTCGGCGTCGAGCGATCGGGCGAAGACCGACGGCGAGTCAAACCGGGGAAAGCAGAGCCAGTCGATGGATCCGTCCCGGCCGACGAGTGCCAACGAATGGCAGTCGCCGATCATCCCGTAGTCGCCGATCCGGTTCAGTGCGCTCTCCCTGATTGTCCGGCCATGCTCGCGCGCCGCGCCGACTTGATGCGTCAGTAGCTCTCCGAGACGCCTACCTGGCCGTGCCGATGCGGGCGAGCGCCTCCCGACGCAGCTCACCGAGCGCGTCGCGACTCATGGCACCGATCGAGGTCACGAGCGAGCGCAGGCGGCTGATCGAGAAGGGCTTGGTGAGGTAGGCGACGGCACCGGAATCGAGGCCGCGAGTCTGGTCGTCGAGGCCGACGCGCGCGCTGACGATCACTACGGGGAGCTCGTGGGTGGTCGGGTCATCGCTGAGCGCGGCGAGCACGCCGAAGCCGTCGAGCCCCGGGAGCATCATGTCGAGCAGGACGACGTCGAAGGCACCCGCCCGGGCAGCCTCCACGGCGGCGGGCCCGGTGGTCGCTTCGGACACCTCGTGCCCATCGCTCTCCAACGTCACCCGGTAGAGCAGGAGCAGGTCCACGTCGTCGTCTACCGTGAGAACTCGCACACCCCGCTCCCTCCGGTGAGGGTTGCCCTACGCGGTTGTAGCAGATCCTGCAGCAATCGGGAACGAGACCCGGAAGCGGCTCCCTTGGTCGGATGTATCCTCGAGGCTGACCGTGGCCCCCATCGCGTCACAAAGTGCGCGGACGAGGTGCAGTCCGACACCGAGCCCACCTACTCCTCGGGTCGCCGCCGGTTCGGCTTGGAAGAAGGGCTCGAAGATGCGGTCGCGCAGGTGCGCGGGGATCCCCGCGCCCCGATCCGTGACGTCGAGCTCGACGTGGGTGGCCGAGCGGCGCGCCGTCACCGAGATCGGTGCCTGCGGTGGCGAGTACTTGGCCGCGTTGGTCAGCAGGTTGCTCAAGATCTGGCGAGCGCGGCGCTCGTCGGTGTGCACCAGTGGCAGGTCGGGGTCGATTCGGCTGTCAACCGGATGGGGATCGAGATCGGCCTCTCGAAGACCGTCTTGGATGACGGACGTGAGGCTGGTCGGCTCGCAGATGACCTCCAGGCGCCCCTGGTCGAGCTGGGACAAGTCGAGCAGGTCTTCGATGAGCAGCCTGAGGCGGTGGCCGTTGACCACGATGCGATCGGCGAGGGTCGCCACCTCCTCAGGGCTGAGCTGACCGACGCGCTCGGCGAGCATCTGGGCCATGCCAGACATGGTCGTCAGTGGCGTTCGCAGCTCATGGGAGACCATCACGAGGAAGTCGCTCCGCTGACGATGGAGATCCCGGAGCTCGGCGGTCATCGCCACCTCGCGCTCGAAGAGCTGGGCGTTCTGCACTGCAGCCGCGATCGTCGGTACGAACGACAGCACGAGTGACCGGGTCTTCTCGTCGAACGCATCGATGCGCGGCGAGTCGAGCTGCACCACGCCGATCGGTCTTCCGTGCAGGATGAGTGGTACGCCGAAGTAGGCCCGTACTCCGCCGCTGACGCCCTTGGCTCGTCCCTCGGGATAGACGCGACGGTCCTCGGTGATGTCGGGTATGTAGCAGGGTTCGCCCGTGGCGGCGATCGTGCCCGACACGCCCTGCCCGACCGGAATGCGAACCGACATCGCCTCCGTTGTGGCTGGCGGGTCGGTCGCGGCGGCGACCAGCGCGTCGCCGTCGATGAGCTGGATGGCGCCGCCGCCAAAGTCGAGGAGGCGGCGCAGAGCCATGAGGCTCGTGTCCAGCACCTGCTGGAGGTCGAGGTTGGTGGTCACCTCTCGGCTCAGCTCGAGCAGCAGGCGAGAGCGCTCGGCCTCGGGGCTCTCCGGCGTGGTGGGCTGCTCGTGCATGATCAGCCTTCACCGTAGGAGAGGTGACGTGCGCTGGGAAGGCTCCGTGCTGGCACCTACCTCGTGATGATCAGCGTGGTTCTGGTTGAGAGGGTGTTCCCCGCGGCCAGCTCCGCGTCGGGCGTAGTGTCTTGGGACCCGGAACCCGGAGGGAGCCATGACCCTCGAGAAGCTGTCTCGGTGGTGCTATCGGCGACGACGGCGCGTTGTGCTCGCGTGGGTCGTGGCGTTCGTCGTGCTGAACGGCGTAGGGGCGGGGGTGGGCGATGCGTTCACCGACAACTTCAGCGGCGGGCACTCTGACTCGTCGGCGGCCTTCGCCCTGTTGCAGCAGCGCTTCCCGGCCAGAGCGGGCGACACCGCCGACGTCGTGGTGCGCTCGACCGGCGACGT
>JBKJSO010000270.1:0-2698 GCA_046595835.1 Acidimicrobiales bacterium
AAGTCGTGGTCTGATGGTGGCGTGCGACGCTCCATCGACGACCATCCCTTCGCCCCGGACGACCTCCCGCCCAGTGATGACGACGATGCACAGCGCCTGTCCTGGGCGGTCGCCATCAGCGACGACTACGACGACGCGGAGCCCCGCGTTGTGCTCACGGTGGAGGAGGTGGGCAAGGCGGGCGCCGGCCTGGTGGCCCACCTCTCGCCCACGATCGCCCGCCGCCTCCGCGTGGCCCTGCGCGACGCCCTCCGCGAGATCGGCGAAGATCCCGGAGTCTGACCAACCCCACGGCTTCTGTGCGCAGGCAACCACGGATGCCGTGGCCGACTGCACACAGAAGCGGTCAGTAGCGGAGCTCGGCGAGCACGCCCAGGTGGTCGCTGGGGACAACGCTGTCGACTGGTTCGCCGCACTCGACCGTGCACGAGGTGACGTGGCCGGCGCCGCCTGCCTTGGGCCAGCCGGCCAGCACATAGTCGATGCGGCGGTCGGGCTCGAGGTCGAGGCGGGCGTAGGGGTTCTGGTTGGACCAGGTCATGCCGTCGCTGCCCACTCCGGCCACCTCCCACGCGTCGTGGAACACCAGCTTGGGCTCGGGCGTGGTCATGCGTCCCGTGAGCATGCGAATCTCGTCGCTGTCCGGGGCGGCGTTCATGTCGCCGCACAGCAGGGGCGGCAAGACGTGATCGCCGCCGGCTCGGGACCGGGCCACGAACGCCGCAATGGCGCGCACCTGATCCTGGCGAACGTGGCTCTGGTCGAAGCGCCAGTTGAGGTGGGTGGAGTAGACCTGCAGCGGGCCACGGGGGCCCTCGATGTCGGCCCGCACGCAGGTGCGCAGCTCGTCGGCGTCGGGCGGGGCGGGCAGTGGGAGCACCTCCTGGTCGACGATGGGCCAGCGCGACAGGACGGCGTTGCCGAACGAGACCGCGTGGAGGTCCACCCGGCTGCCGTAGGTGTGGTGGAGCCCGAGCGAGGTAGCCAGCTCCTCGGCGAAGTTCACGTCGCCGTCGTCCCACACCTCTTGCAGGCACACGACATCGGCATCGAGTCGGGCCAGGGTCGCCGCGATGGCCGGCCGCCGCGCTTCCCACGGCCCGAAGCGCCACCAGAGGTTCCACGACAGCACCCGGAGCCGGGTGTCGAGCAGCTCGCCGTAGGCGCTGTGGAGGTCGGTCATGGTCTCAGCATGGCCCAGTCCCACCCGGGGCGCTCGGGCCGATAAGATGGCCGATCCCTCGTTTCTGCCCGGGAGGATGGTTGACGTCTCATCCTGACCTTGCCGTTGAGCAGGCCCACATCGATCGTGCCTATGAGAGCCTCGAACGCACGCGCGTCGAGGCCACCCGTCTGCGCTCGATGGTGGAGGTCGGCAAGGGCGGCACGGAGCAGGCCCGCTGGGAGCGGGAGATGATCGAGGGGAACATCGCCAACCGCCTGGCGTCCCTGCACCTCGGCGATGCCAGCCTCGTGTTCGGCCGGATCGACCGCACCCAGAGCGAAGGGGCCGACAGCTTCTACATCGGGCGCCTCGCCGTGGCCGACGAGCAGCGCGAGCCCCTGGTGGTCGACTGGCGGGCCCCCGTGGCGGAGCCGTTCTACCGGGCGACGGGCCGCTCGCCGATGGGCCTCGTGCGGCGCCGTCACTTCGCCACCCGCGGTCGCACCCTGCTGGCCATCGAGGACGAGCTGTTCGGCGAGTCGGCCGGCCTGCTCGGCGGCGAGCTGTCGATCATCGACGAGGGTCGGGAGATCCGCGGGCGCAGCACCCTGATCCATGCGCTCGAGGAGGTGCGCACTGGCCGCCTCACCGACATCGTCGCCACGATCCAGGGCGAGCAGGACGAGATCATCCGCTCCGAGCTGCCGGGTGTGCTGGTGGTGCAGGGCGGCCCTGGCACCGGCAAGACCGTTGTGGCGCTGCATCGCGCCGCTTACCTTCTCTACACGCACCGCTTCCCGCTTGAGGGGCAGGGGCTGCTCGTCGTCGGTCCCAATCGCCTGTTCCTGGGGTACATCGAACAGGTGCTGCCGAGCCTCGGCGAGGCAGGTGTGGAGCTGGCGGTGCTGGCCGATCTGCTCCACGGCGCCGGCACGCTCGACATCGAGGGCCGTGACCTCCCCGACCCCGCCCGGATCAAGGGCGACCTGCGCATGGCCAGGGTGCTGGTCAAGGCCGTACACGATCGCCAGCGGCCCCTGCGGCAGAAGCTCCGGGTGGGCTACGGCCTGCAGACGCTCACCCTCACGGTCGGTCAGAGCAAGGCGATCGTGGCCGACGCCAAGCGTCGCTTCCGGCTCCACAACGCCGGTCGTCGCCACGTGGAGGCCAGCGTCTACGCCACGCTGGCCGACAGCTCGCGCACGCCCGTCGAGGCCCATGAGGTGCGCGAGCGCCTCCGCCACGCCCCGCAGATCGTGGAAGCCCTCGAGCGCATGTGGCCCGTGCTCACCCCAGCCGACCTGCTGCACGATCTCTACGGCTCGCACGCCCTCATCGACCTGGCGGGTGAGCGCCTCCTGTCGCCCGAGGAGCGGGCGGCCCTGTTCCGCAAGCGGACCGCCACGGTGGCCGAGGCCGCGTGGACGATCGACGACGTGCCCCTCCTCGACGAAGCCCGCGCCCTGCTCGGTCCCAAGCCCCGCCGGCGCCGGATCGGGCAGCCCGCCGACGACGACCTGCGCACCTACGGCC
>JBKJSO010000331.1:0-2755 GCA_046595835.1 Acidimicrobiales bacterium
TCCTCCAAGTAGTCGAGGCTTGCAGCGACCGCCGCGGCGTGCGCCTCGCGAACAGCCATGCCCACCTCACCACCGGCCGTGGCCCACAGAGCGGACACCGACTTCGGGGCCGAGAACGTCAGATCCCAACCCGTCACCCGATCCGCACCCTCACGGACGTTGTAGAGCGCGCCAAGGGACTCCCCCGACCCCGGATGGATCCCATCGAACAGGAGGGCCAGGTCCTCGGCTCGTACCTCACCCTCCAGCCCGGTCGCCGACGCGCCGTTCCCGACCCACTCGCCGGGGGCCTCACCGTGGCCGGCGTAGTAGTCCTCGACGCCGCGGGCCACCATGTCGGTGTAGTAGGACACGGTGGACGGGGTCACCTTCCCCCGGCTCAACACCGCCCACCACCGAGCGGGCGAACGGCCGCCGGGACGGCGGCCCGAGGTCCCGGCACCGCAGGGTGCCAATGTCTGCGCCAGGTTCGGGGTGCCTTGCCGCGGGTGGAAGTCAGAGACACGGGATCAGCTCGCGAACGGGAGATGCGGCTGATCGGGACCAGCGACGCGACGGCGCGAAGAGCGGCGCGGGACTTCGGGGGCGGCGGGAACGACGTCGGTGGCGATCGAGTGGTCGGGCTTGGGCTTGGGCGCTGTGGTCGGTTCGGGCCCTGGTGTGGTGACGGGCCCGCCGATGATCTTCTCGAGCTGGCGGAGGGGGACCCGCAGGACGTGACCGAAGTCGACGACCGGCAGGCCCGACTGGCCGCCGGTGGCGCGCCACTCCTGGGCCATGGCATACGCCTTGGTACGGCCGACGCGGATCACCCGGGCCGCTTCTTCGATGGTCAACAGGTCGGGGAGACCTTCCATCGGCACCTCACTCGCTCGTCACTCCACTAACAGTCGCGTAAGGTAACACGACATCACGTGTTTGTGAATGACATTTCGCGGGCGTCGGTGTACGGTCAGGCGATGAGCGCCACACGCAAGTTCGGCATCCGCCGCGTCATGACCCCCAACCAGATCGTCGCCTACAACGTCATCAAGGCCCGTGCCCTGCGAGGCTGGACCCAAGAACAAGCCGCCGAAGCCCTCGCCCCCTACCTGGGCGCCAAGCTCTCCGGACCCAGCTTCTCCAACCTCGAGCGCTCGGCCGTGAAGATCGACCGCATCAAACAGTTCTCCGCCGATGACCTCCTCGCCCTGTCCCGCGGGTTCGACCTCCCCATCGGGTTCTTCTTCACCCCACCCCCGCCCGCGATGGACGCCGGGCTGTACGCCCCCGATGCCGGCAACAAGGGCCTGGACCCGATCGTGCTCCTGGACGCCATCCTGGGCACCCCCGACAACCTCGACCACTGGGTCGACGAGCTCCTCGCCTACTCCGCCAGTCATGCCCCCATGCCCCGCAGCAAACGAGAGAAACCCAGCGTCTCCCCCACCGACCTCGCCGACCGGCTCACCCCACTCGTCGAGCTACGAGCCAAAGCCCTCCTCCGCAAGGCCCTCGGCGACCTCGACGGCGCCAGCGACCTCCTCGAACGACTCGCCGAAGCAATCCGAGGCATGGACGACACGGCACCAACCGGCACGACGAACAAGACGGCACGGAGCGGCACAGCGAACAAAACGGCACGAGCCGGCACGGACTCGGGGAAGGGGCCTCGCCCCCGCTCCCCCAAGCAATGACAGAAGACAAGCCCGACCACTGCCCATGACTGGGCGGTGCGCGGCAACGGAGGACCCATGACCCGGAACGCAGCACCACGAAGGGACCCCAGCAACGGAACCTGGTGGTTCGTTGTCGACCTCTCATCCGACAAGGACGGGCGACGACAGCAGGCCAAGCGACGCGGCTTTCACACGAAGGCCGAAGCCCAGGCCGTCATGGACGAGCTGCGAGTCGCCGCCCGGCAAGGCACCTTCGTCACCCCCCAGCGCCAGACCGTGAAGGAGTTCCTCGAGCAGGACTGGCTGCCAGCGGTGCGGCGGCAGCTCGCAGCGAGCACGTGGGAGAGCTACGAGCGCAACGTGCGGCACCACATCGTCCCTGCGGTGGGCGGCGTCCAGCTGCAGGCGCTCGATGGTGGCGACCTCAACCGCATGTACACGACACTGCTGGAAAGCGGCCGCATGCGCGGCAAGCAGATGTCCGGGCTCAAGCCTCGAACCGTCCGCTACATCCACTCGATCCTCCATTCAGCCCTCGACGATGCTGTGCAGTGGCGACGGGTGCCGCTCAACGCGGCCAACCAAGCGGCTCCCCCGTCGGCCAAGCTGGCAAAGGCCCCGGAGATGAAGACGTGGACGGGTCCAGAGCTGGCCGCGTTCCTCGGGCGCGCCGACGGAGATCGCTATGGCTACGCCTGGGCCTTCTTGGCCACAACTGGCTGCAGGCGGGGCGAGGCCCTCGGACTGCGATGGACCGACGTCGACCTCGGCGGGGCGTCAGCTGCCATTCGCCAGCAGGTCATCCCGCTTCCGAAGCCCGGAGGCGTCGGGAGAGAGGGGCGGATCGTGCCGGGCACCAAGGGCGGCGATGCTCGCGTGGTCGAGCTCGATCGCCGAACGGTAACGATGCTGCGCACCTGGCGGAAGGCGCAGGCGGCGGAACGCCTGGCCTTCGGCGTCGACTACGACGACCATGGACTGGTCTTCCCGCGGTCCGATGGTCGCCCGTTCCACCCCGAGGCGTTTTCCAAGACGTTCGATCGGCGGGTGCGGCAAGCCCGGTTTGCTGACCTGCCCACCATCCGCCTCCACGACTT
>JBKJSO010000446.1:0-6158 GCA_046595835.1 Acidimicrobiales bacterium
GCCCGCCAGCCGTGGGCACCCACCCATTCTGGGCGCCGCCGGAGACGAGCGATGCCATCGCGGCGACGACGATCGGCGCCCTGTGCACCCTCGCCGTGGTGTTCGGCTACCTCGGCACCCTGCTCAGCCAGACCATCACCTTCGCGGCCGATGAGTTCGGCGCCAGCAAGGCCGATCAGGGCGCCACCCTCGCCGCAGTGCGCATCGGCGTCCTCGGCGCCCTCGCGCTCACGGCGATGGCCGATCGCCGAGGGCGTCGGAACGTGCTCCTCGGCTCCGCCGCCGTCGCGTGCGTGGTGTCGGCGCTCGGCGCGGTGGCGCCCGACCTCGTCACCGTCGGTCTCTCCCAGACCGTCGTGCGGGGCCTCGCCACCGCCGGTGCCGTGCTGCTGACGATCATCGCGGCCGAGGAGATGCCGGCGGGGTCACGTGCCTTCGCCGTGAGCCTGCTCACGATGGCGGGCGCCCTCGGGGTGGGCATGTGCCTGTGGGCCCTGCCGCTGGCCGACATCGGCACGAACGGCTGGCGGCTGCTCTTCGCCCTTCCGCTCCTGTTCCTCCCGGTGGTGCGCCACGTGAGCAACCACCTCCAGGAGAGCCGGCGCTTCGTCATCACCCACGCTCAGGCCGGGATGGCCGGTCACGGTCGCCGCTTCTGGCTCCTCGCCGGCTCGGCCCTGCTGCTGAACCTGTTCACGGCGCCCGCGTCGCAGTTCATGAACGAGTTCCTGCGCGACGAGCGCGGGTTCTCGGCGGCCCGCATCAGCCTGTTCACGATCCTCACGAACACCCCCGGGGTGATCGGCATCATCGTGGGCGGACGGCTGGCCGACACTCGTGGACGGCGGCTCGTGGGCGCGGTCGGCGTCGCCGGCGGCGTCGGGTTCACCGTGGCCATGGTCCTCTCGGGAGGCTGGCCGATGTGGGGGCTGTCGGTCATGGGCGCCATCGTGGGAGCCGCCACCGTCCCGGCGCTCGGTGTGTACGGGCCCGAGCTGTTCCCCACGTCGTTGCGGGGGCGGGCCAACGGGATCATCGCCATCCTCGGCGTGGCCGGCAGCGTGATGGGGCTGCTCGTGGCGGGCTATCTGTCGGATCGGTGGGGCGGGCTGGGCCCTGCCCTCGCGCTGCTGGCAGTGGGCCCGGCGCTGATGGCCATCCTCGTGCTCGTCGCCTACCCCGAGACCGCCCACCGGGAGCTCGAGGAGCTGAACCCCGAAGACGTGCCTGGCTTCTTCGACGTGGCGCTGCCGACGGCGGGCGTGGAGACGGCCGATGCCCACCCCGATCGGTGATGGGGTCGGGCTGAGCGACGTCGGTAGATTGTCCGCCGTGCCCGGGTGCCCTGCCTTGCGTCGCGCCGCCGCGCTCGCCCTCACCGGCATCCTCGCTCTCGTCGTGGTCGCGTGCGCAGGGCAGCGACCGGAGCTCGCCACCGCGAAGCAGGTGACGACCACCACGCAGAGCCCGTCCACCTCCGCGCCCCGGGTACCGGCGGAGGTGGCCCAAGCCACCAGCGACGCCATCGACATCTTTGGCGACGCCAGCTCCCCTGACCCCGCGCAGCGGCTCACCGCGGCCGACGCCACCTCGGCACCCACGATCCCAATCGTGTTCCTCGTGAAGCGCAAGGCCGACGATCGCCTCGAGGTCTACCTGCCGGTAGGCGCCAACGGGGCGAGCGGTTGGGTGCGGCGCAGCGACGTGACCGTCTCGAGCGTCCCGTACCGCATCGAGGTGACCCTCCGCGAACACCGGCTCCGAGTCGTTGGGGCCGACAAGGTCGTCCTCGACGAGCCCGTTGCCGTGGGCCGAACCGACCGCCCCACGCCCGGAGGCATCTACTTCCTCAAGGAGCTGCTCCAGCCACCCAACCCCGACGGGCCCTACGGGCCCTACGTCTACGGGTTGTCTGGCTCGTCCACGACGCTCACCAGCCTCAGCGGCGGCAGCGGCGTGGTCGGCATCCACGGCACCAACGACGACGCGTCGGTGGGAGCGGACAGCGACTACGGGTGCTTCGGGCTGCGCAACGACGTGATCCTGCGTCTGGTGAAGGAGCTCGGCCTGCCCCTCGGCACCCCGGTCGAGGTCCTCAGCTGAGCCAGGCGACGACCGCCTCGGCCACCTCGGTGTCCTTGCCCTTGAGGTCGTGACGTCCGCCGTCGATCCACCGGTGGGTGACGGGGCCAGGGATCGCCTGCGTGTGCTGCTCGAGCTCCTCGGGGCTGCCGAAGGGGTCACGGGTGCCCGAGATGAACAGGCACGGAACCTCCAGCCGAGGGAAGTGCTCGATGCGGAGCTTGTCGGGCTTGCCCGGGGGATGGAGCGGATAGGAGATCAGCACGAGGGAAGCGGCGGGCAGACCGTCGGCCACGGCGATCGAGCACATGCGACCGCCCATGGATCGGCCCCCGAGCGCGAGGAGGGCAGGGTCGAGCCGCTCGCGGCGAGCCAGCAGGGCTGCTTCGTCGACCACGCACGCCAGCAGCTTCGGAGCTCGATCGGGTGCCCGCCGGCCCTCCTTGCGGTACGGGAAGTCGGCCCGGGTGACCGGTAGCGGCGTGAGGGCCTCCTCGATCGCGACCAGTGACGGGTGGCTGGCAGCACTCCCCGCTCCGGGGAACAGCAACATCGCCCCGGCGCTGCTCGGCGACACGGCGCTAGGACGCCAGCAGGATGCGGCGGGCCTCGCTGAGCTCGGCGATGCGGTGCGCCGCGTCGTCGCTCGCGCCCCCATGGTCGGGGTGGGCCTCTCGCAGCAGGTCGCGGAAGCGACGCTGCACCTGTGAGCGCCCCGGGACCGAGAGCGCGTCGCCGGCGTCGGCGAGGCCCAGCACGTCGATGGCCCACTGGACCGGATCGTGAAAGGCGCGGGCCGACCACTGGCGCGACCGATCGAGCCCGGTCACATGGGCCACGAAGCCACGGTCGAGCGGCCCAGACCAGCGCATCGCCATGCGGATCGCGTCGAGCACTCGACCGCGCGGCACGAGCGGCAGGCGGCCGGCGGCGTAGACCGCCGCCAGGATGTGCTGGGCAGACGCCCCCTTGTCCTCGAACTCGAAGGCCAGGTCCTCACCCTCCCCCACCAGTCGGTGGATGCTCCGCGTGAGCCCGATGCGGTCGTCCTGGAACCGATGCCGCAGCCGCGGCTGCGGGATCCTGTGCCCTTCCTGGAGCTGCCAGCTGAGGCGATGGAGGTCGTCGAAGAGATCCGGGTCGAGCGCTCCCATGTGGCCCGCCACGATCCCCGCCAGCAGGATCCCGCCGAAGCCCGGCGCGGGGCTGGCCGGAAGGTTCGAGCGACCGAGGGCGACCCGTCTCGTGGGCGCGATCGGCCGTGAGTGGAACACCTCCAGCTCGGCCAGTATCACCGCTTCACGCTACCCGCGCACCTGACCGCGCCACCTAGCCGATCACACGTACGGACGCAGGCCATCCCGCAGGAGCGTCGCCTCGGCCACCACCGCGTCACCGTCGGTGGACGGCGAGTCGAGGAGGGCCACGAGCTGGTCGGCGTGGCCGAGCACGCCGTCCCACCACACCTTGTCCATCCCGTACGGCGGGTTCGATCCGCTGGCCATGCGGATCGCGTCGATGAGCGACAGCGTCCCTTCGTGGTCCATCGGATCGTGCACGAGGCGATCGGCGGCCACGAACAGCTCGCCCATCATCTCGGGTGGGGCCGGCACGCTGTCGTCCGCATCAGCATCGGGGTGCACGAGCGCATCGATCATCTCGTCGACCCGCTGCTCGTCGACCGCATGCACGAACAGCTCATCACCGTCCACGCCGTAGGCCACCGCCTCGGCTTCCAGCACGTCGAAGAGGCGATCCCGGCTCGGGTCGTCCCACTCGGTGAGGTTGTAGGCGATCTGCTCGATGCCCGGGTCGAGCGACACGACGAGGTCGTCCTCGACCTGGTCCATGATCCGCTCCACCCAGGCCTCGTTGGCGGCCGCCACCACCAAGCTCAGCTCCTCCCAGCGGTGCGGCACGCCCAGCGTCTCGAGCCGGTCGCGCAGCATGGCGCGATCGCGATCGTTCCAGTCGTCGAGGTCGTAGACCACCTCCTCGGGGGCACCCCCGTCGAGCCCGTCGAGGCCCGCGATGGAGATCTCGCCCCGCTCCTCGTCGTCTTCGGAACGCTCGGTCAGGACACCCATGTGGACAGCCTCGCGCGCCTGGCCCCCCGACGGGGCTCGTCGAGCTCAGGGCCCCGCTGTGCCGCACGCCTGGTCCGTCACGCCGTCCGGTGAACCTTGGTGTGGCGCCTCGTGCCAGGCCTCCGCTCGGAGGCCCAGATGTCCGTCTTGTAGCCTCACTGACCATGACCGCCAAGCAGCGCCCCGACCGCAACCTCGCGCTGGAGCTCGTGCGCACCACAGAGGCGGCGGCGTTGGCCGCCAGCCGGTGGATGGGCCGAGGCGACAAGAACGGCGCCGACGGCGCGGCCGTCGACGCGATGCGCGTCGTGCTCGACTCCGTCCCCATGGACGGCATCGTCATCATCGGCGAGGGCGAGAAGGACGAAGCGCCGATGCTCTTCAACGGCGAGCGTCTCGGCGATGGCACACCGATGCTCACCGACATCGCCGTCGACCCGATCGACGGCACCACCCTCACCGCCCTCGGCCGAGGCGGCGCCATCGCCGTCATCGCCGTGTCGGAGCGCGGCACGATGTTCGATCCGGGTCCGTGCATGTACATGGAGAAGATCGCCGTCGGCCCCGAGTGCGTCGGCGTGATCGACATCACCCGCTCGGCCACCGAGAACATCAAGGCCGTGGCCAAGGCCAAGAACGAGAGCGTGCGCGACGTCACCGCCGTCATCCTCGACCGCCCGCGTCACGAGGAGCTGATCGCCGAGGTGCGGGCCACCGGCGCCCGCATCCGGCTCATCCCCGACGGTGACGTCGCCGGCGCCATCTCCACCGCCTGGGCCGATTCCGGCGCCGACATCCTGCTGGGCATCGGCGGCACCCCAGAGGGTGTGATCACCGCCGCCGCCCTCAAGTGCATGGGGGGCGAGCAGCAGGGCCGGCTCTGGCCCCGTAACGACGATGAGCGCGATGCCGCGATCGCGGCCGGCTACGACCTGTCGAAGGTGCTGACCACCGACGACCTCGTCTCCGGCGACAACTGCTTCTTCTCCGCCACCGGGATCACCGACGGCGACCTGCTCAAGGGCGTGCACTACGACGGCCGAGGCGCCACGACACAGTCGCTGGTCATGCGCTCGAAGTCGGGCACGGTCCGGCTCGTGAACGCCCGGCACCGCATCAGCAAGCTCCGCGAGTTCAGCGCCATCGACTTCGAGTAGCCGTCGCCGCCAGTCCGGCTGTCACCGAAACGGGGACCACGACCCCGATCTCGTGACAGCCACCGCGCCCACCGAACCCCTGTCACCGAAACGGGGACCACGACCCCGATCTGGTGACAGCAGGGCGGTCAGGCGTCGGTGACGACGGGCTGACGCTGCTCCACCCGGTGGGTCGTGGTGGCCACGGCGGTGAGGTTCGGGAGCGCGAGCCAGGGGCCGCCACCAATGCGGTACTCCGGCGCCAGGGTGATGGTGGCAGAGATCACGAACGAGCCCGCGCGCTGGTGCGCGTGCTGGACGGTGGACTCCTCGGGATAGGCACGGCCGAGGTCGCCGGTCTGCACCGTGCCGTCACCAAAGTCCCAGGTGACGGAGCGCGACGACATGCGCACCTCGATGGTGAGCCCGAAGGCCGAGATCGGCGGTGCAGTCACCGACCCGGAGAAGCCGTCGATCCAGAACCACGACCGCAGGCCGGCCAAGCCCTTGGCGGACGGGTTCACACCGATCGACACGGCCGGGGTGAGCACGTCGCGCACGTAGCGCGCCGCCTCGGTGCGCCCCACAGCGTCGAGGTCGACCACATCGCTGGGCGCCACCCAGATGGCCCGGGTGACCACCCCGTCGCAGAGGAGCAGGGCGAAGCGGGCGTCGGGATCCGGGCGCGGTCCAGGCGAGGTGCCGTAGGGGGCATCGGACAGCTCCGGCGTGAACAGCAGCGTCCAGCGGCACCCCTGCTGCGCAGTGCCCGAGCCGTGGACCGCATCCACCGAGTACGTCCCGCCCGCGAGCACCACCGTCACCCGCACCGCATTGTCGACCGTCTCCGCTG
>JBKJSO010000333.1:0-7803 GCA_046595835.1 Acidimicrobiales bacterium
CGGGAGGCCCCTGGTCTCGGGTAGCCCGATCGTGGGGGTGTACCCGTGAGCGTCACCGCCGCCGCCGGGTTCACGGCCAATGGCATCGCCTGTGGCATCAAGCCGAGCGGTGATCCCGACCTCAGCCTCGTCGCCACCACCGCCGGTCGTGCCGTGCCAGCCGCCGGCGTGTTCACCCAGAACAAGATGACCGCCGCGCCCGTCGTCACCACCAACGCCCACCTCACGCTCTCGAACGGACGCGCCGCCGCCGTGATCCTCAACAGCGGGTGCGCCAACGCGGCCACCGGCCAGCAGGGGATGGCTGACGCTCAGACGATGACCGAGCTCGTGGCGTCCGAGCTGGGCTGCGTTGCCAACGAGGTGCTCGTCTGCTCCACCGGGCTGATTGGCTACACGCTGCCGATGGAAGCCATCCAGGGTGGCGTGCCCACGTTGGTGGAGGGACGGGCCGCGACCCAGGACGCGGGGGTGGCCGCGGCGGAGGCCATCTGCACCACCGACACCCACCGCAAGGAGGCCGTGGCCGGCGGTGCGGGCTTCGTGGTGGGCGGCATGGCCAAGGGCGCCGCGATGCTGGCTCCCAACATGGCCACGATGCTCGCCGTGCTCACCACCGATGCGGCGGTCGAGCCCGACCGGCTCACGACGATCCTGCGCGACGCGGTGAACGGCAGCTTCAACATCATGTCGTCCGACGGGTGCACCTCCACGAACGACACGGTGCTCCTCCTCGCCTCGGGCGCGGCCGGACCACCAGCGGACATGGACGGGTTCGCGGCTGCCGTGGCCGCAGTGTGCTTCGACCTGGCCTCCCAGATGGTGGGCGACGCCGAAGGTCACACGAAGGTCGTGCGCGTGCGCGTCACCGGCGCGCTGAGCGACGAGGAGGCCCGCATCGGTGCCCGCAAGGTCGCCGAGAGCCAGCTTGTGAAGTGCTCGTGGTACGGCAAGGACCCCTACTGGGGTCGCATCGCCAGCGAGCTGGGCAGTGCCGGCATCACCTTCGAGGCCGACAAGCTGAGCGTTCGCTACGGCGACATCACTGTCGCCGAGCACGGCATCACCGCCGACGTGGACCCAGAGGTGATGACGGCCTACATGGACGGGGCCGAGCTCGACGTGGCTGCCAACCTCGGCCTGGGTGACGGCACCGCGCTCATCCTCACCAACGACCTCACGCACGCCTACATCGACGAGAACATGGGCACCTCATGACCAGCTCCACCACCAGTCGGGCGGCGGCCGAGGAGCGCGCGGCGGTCCTCGTTGAGGCCTTGCCCTACATCCAACGCTTCCATGGCCGCGTCGTCGTGGTGAAGCTCGGCGGCAACGCGATGGTCGATCCTGCGCTGGCCGTTTCGTTCGCGCAGGACATCGTGCTGATGCACTCGGTGGGCCTGCGGCCGGTGGTCGTGCACGGCGGTGGCCCCCAGATCAGCGCCCTCATGGAGCGGCTGGGCAAGGTACCCGAGTTCCGCGACGGGCAACGAGTCACCGATGCCGAGACGGTCGACATCGCCCGGATGGTGCTCGTGGGCAAGGTCAACCGGGAGATCGTGGGCTCCATCAACGTGCATGGTCCGCTGGCGGTGGGCGTGAGCGGTGAGGACGCCGGGCTCATCCTGGCCAGCGCCCGCCACCCGGACCTGGGCTTCGTCGGCGACGTCCACGCCGTCAACCCGACAATCCTCCAGCGACTGCTCGCGGAGAGCCTCATCCCGGTGGTGTCCACCATCGGGGCCGACGCCAGCGGTCAGGCGTACAACATCAACGCCGACACGGTGGCGGGTGCGCTCGCTGAGAGCCTGGGTGCCGAGAAGGTGATCTACCTCACCGACGTGGAGGGTCTCCTCGCTGACGTCGCCGATCCCGTCAGCCTCGTGAGCCGAATCGATGCCCCGGCGCTGCAGGCGCTCGTCGATGAGGGAGCGCTGGCCGGCGGCATGATCCCCAAGATCGCGGCGTGCCTGCACGCGGTCGCGCACGGCGTCGGCTCGGCCCACTTGCTCGATGGTCGACTCCCGCACGTCGTGCTGCTCGAGGTGTTCAGCGACGCTGGCGTGGGCACCATGATCACCACGGAGGCGAGCACGTGACCGGTCCCCTGATGTCGACCTACCCGCCCACGAGCCTCACGCTCGTGCGCGGGGAGGGATCGTGGCTGTGGGACGACGCGGGCAGGAAGTACCTTGACCTGCTCTCCGGGCTGGCCGTCACCAGCCTCGGTCACAGCCACCCCGCGGTGGCGGCCGCGCTGCACGAGCAGGCGCAGACGCTGCTGCACGTGTCGAACCTGTTCGGCACGCTGGTGGGGCCCGAGGTGGCCACCACGCTCGATCGGCTGCTGGGAACCGGCCAGCCCGGCTGGCCCGCCGAGGGCACTCGGGGCCAGGTCTTCTTCGCCAACTCGGGCGCGGAGGCCAACGAGTGCGCCCTGAAGCTGGCCCGACGCTTCGGGGGTCGTGGTCGCCACGTCGTGGTGAGCGCCTTCGGGTCCTTCCACGGTCGTACCCTCGCCACGCTGCACGCCACGGGCCAGCCCGCCAAGCACGAGATGTTCCAGCCGCTGCCTGAGGGCTTCCGGCACGTGGCCTGGTGCGACCTCGACGCGCTCGAAACGGCCCTTGATCCGTCCGTGGCGGCCGTGCTCCTCGAGCCGGTGCAGGGCGAAGGCGGCGTGAACCCGGCCACGGCCGAGTACTTCCAGGGCGTGCGGAGCCTCTGTGACGAGCGGGGCATCCTCTTCATGGTCGACGAGGTCCAGACGGGTCTCGGACGCTGCGGTACCTGGTTCGCGCATCAACAGCTCGGCATCGTGCCTGACGTCGTCACGATGGCGAAGGCACTCGGGAACGGCGTCCCGATCGGTGCCTGCTGGGCCAAGACCGAGGTGGCGTCCGCCTTCGAACCCGGCGACCACGCCACCACCTACGGCGGGCAGCCGCTGGCCACGGCGGCCGCCCGCGCCGTGCTCGCCGAGATGGAGGCGCAGGACGTGCCCGCCCGCGCCGTGCGAGGTGGTGAGCGGCTCACTGCCGGCGCGCTCGCGCTCGACGGCGTGGCGGCCGTGCGGGGGGTCGGCCTCCTCCTGGCCATCGAGCTCGAGGGCCACGAGGCCAAGACCGTGGCCGCCCGGCTCCTCGAGCTCGGCGCCATCGTCAACGCCATCACCCCCACCGCCCTGCGGCTCGCCCCGTCGCTCCTCATCTCCGACGACGAGATCGACCTCGCCATCGATCTCCTGGCGAAGGCGTTGGCATGACGCGGCACGTCCTCGAGATCGACGACCTGGAGGCGAGCGAGGTGGCGCGGGTGCTGACGCTCGCGGCCGACGCCGCTCGCCCCCAGCTGCTCGCGGGACGGTCCGTCGGGCTCTACTTCGAGAAGCCCTCGCTCCGCACCCGCCACTCCTGCGAGGTGGCTGTCGTGGAGCTCGGCGGTCATCCGCTCACGTTTCGCACCGAGGAGGTCGGCTCGGCCGACCGCGAGCCGCTGACCGACATCGCGAAGGTCCTGAGCGGCTACCACGCCGTGCTCGGCGGTCGCGTCTACGACCACGGCGTCCTCGAGACGCTGGCCTCCGCGTCGTCGATCCCTGTGGTGAACCTCCTCTCCGACACCGCTCACCCCTGCCAGGCCCTCGCCGACCTCCTCACCATGCACCAGGAGTGGGGCGATCTGGCCGGCCGCACCATCTGCTGGGTCGGCGACTACAACAACGTGGCCCGGAGCCTCAGCTTGGGGGCTGCTCGCACCGGCATGGCATTGCGCATCGCCAGTCCGCCGGGCTACGGCCCCACCGAGGCCGACGTGGAGCGGCTCCTCGCCGCCGGCCTGGCCGAGGCCCCCTTCCTCACGGCGCGGCCCGCCGAGGCCGCCGCCGGTGCCGACGCGATCCACACAGACGTGTGGGCGTCGATGGGTCACGAAGCCGAGGCGCAGGAACGGCGGCGCGCCTTCGAGGGCTTCACGGTCGACGACGAGGTGATGGCCGTAGCCGCCACCGGAGCCGTCTTCATGCACTGCTTGCCAGCGCACCGGGGCGACGAGGTGACGGCGGCCGTGGTGGACGGTCCGCGGAGCCGGGTGTTCCCGCAGGCGCACAACCGCCTCCACGCGTTCCGCGGCCTCCTGCGGTTCCTCCTCGAAGACTTAGCACCGGCAGCGACGCCCGGAGCCGGGTTGTGATGGCCCTCGCGAAGCCGCAGCGTCAGCATCGGATCGCCAAGCTCCTCGGCGAGCAGGCGGTGACGAGCCAGACGCACCTCGTCGAGCTCTTAGCTGCCGATGGCGTGCGGGCCACGCAGGCCACCGTGTCGCGTGATCTCGACGACCTGGGCGCCATCAAGGTGCGCGTCCCGGGCGGCGAGACGGTCTACGCCATCCCCGAGCTGCCCACCGATCAGCGGGCACCTGAGGACCACCTGCGTCGAGTGTTCGGCGACTGGGTCGTCGAGGTGGCTCACTCGGGCAACCTCGTCGTGCTGCGCACACCGCCCGGGTCGGCCCACGTCGTGGGCTCAGCCCTCGATCGCTCTGGCCTGCCCGAGGTGCTCGGCACCGTGGCTGGAGATGACACGCTGATCGTCGTGGTCACTGAGGAGGCCGGTGGCGCCAACGTTGCCCGCCAGCTCGCCGATCTCGCGGGACTGGGCTGATGTCTGCTCCGGGCGCCCACACCTGTATCGCCTGACTACTCGAAGGAAGAAGGAACCCCATGGCCAAGCGCGTCGTCCTCGCCTACAGCGGCGGCCTCGACACCTCTGTCGCGGTGCGGTGGATGATCGACAACCTCGGCGTGGAGGTCATCGCTCTCGCGGTCGACGTCGGTCAGGCGGCGGAGGACTACGAGGTGGTGAAGGAGCGTGCCCGGGCGGCCGGCGCCATCGAGGCCATGGTGGTCGACGCCAAGGAGGAGTACGCCGCGGAGTACTGCGGGCCGGCCCTGGCCGCGAACGCGCTGTACGAGAACCGCTATCCGTTGGTGTCGGCGCTGTCGCGCCCGGTGATCGTGAAGCACCTGGTGGCGGCAGCGAAGTCGCACGGCGCCGATGCAGTGGCGCACGGCTGCACCGGCAAGGGGAACGATCAGGTGCGCTTCGAGGTGTCCACCCGAGCCCTCGCGCCCCATCTCGAGGTGATCGCCCCGGTGCGGGGCTGGGGCATGACCCGGGAGGACAGCATCCTCTACGCCTACGACCACGACATCCCGATCGTGGCGACGAAGGAGAAGGTGTACTCGATCGACGACAACATCTGGGGACGGGCGATCGAGTGCGGTGAGATGGAAGACCCATGGAGCGCGCCGCCGCCCGGCGTGTGGCTGCTCACGAAGCCCGCGGCCACCGAGCCCCGCGACCTCGTGATCGGCTTCGAAGCGGGCGTGCCCGTGAGCGTCGACGGCAAGGCGCTGTCGCCCCTCGGTGTGATCCAACAGCTCAACGACATCGTGGGCTCATACGGCTGGGGTCGTCTCGACATGGTGGAGAACAGGCGGGTAGGCATCAAGAGCCGCGAGACCTATGAGTGCCCGGCCAGCCTGGCCCTGATCCTGGCCCACCGGGATCTCGAGGGCATCTGCCTCGAGCGCGATGTGCAGCGCGAGAAGGCCCGCCTCGAGCCCCGCTACGCTGAGCTTGTCTACGACGGCCTCTGGTTCAGCCCGCTCAAGGCCGCGCTCGACGCCTTCATCGCCGAGACGCAGCGCTACGTCACCGGCGAGGTGCGACTGCACCTCTCCCAGGGTTCGTGCGAGGTCACGGGGCGGCGCAGCCCCCACAGCCTCTACGACTACGGCCTGGCTACGTACGACGCCGAGGACAGCTTCCGGCACGAGGACTCGGCCGGGTTCGTGCGCCTCTGGGGCCTGTCCGTCGAGACCTGGGCCGCCACCCAGGGCCACCTGGGTCAGTAGGGGAGATGTCCACACTCTGGCACGGTCGGTTCGAAGGCGGCCCCGCCGACGAGCTGCTCGCCTACACCGTGAGCCTCCCGTTCGATGAGCGCCTCGCGCCCGACGACATCGTGGGCTCCCGGGCCCACGTGCGCGGCCTCGTGCGTGCCGGCGTGCTCACCGACGCTGAGTGTGACGCCGTTCTGAGCGCGCTCGACGCGGTGGACGGCGAGCTGGTCGACGGGACCTTCGCGTTCCTGGCGTCCGACGAAGACATCCACACGGCTGTCGAGCGGCGGGTCACCGAGCTGGCAGGGGACGCGGGGGCAAAGCTGCACACGGGTCGCTCGCGCAACGACCAGGTCGCGACCGACCTGCGCCTCTACGCCAAACGGGCCTTGCTCGACGTGGCCGGCCGCGTGCTCACACTGCAGGAGGTGCTCCTGCAGTGTGCCGTCGATGCGGGCGACACCTACCTGCCTGGCTACACGCACCTGCAACGCGCCCAGCCCGTGTCGTTGGCCCATCACTTCCTCGCTCACGGGTGGGCGCTCGCGCGCGACGTCGACCGCCTGCTCGATGCTCGGCGTCGGGCCGATGTGTCGCCCCTCGGCGCGGGCGCGCTGGCCGGCTCCTCGATCCCGCTCGACCCCGACGGCGTGGCCGCCGACCTCGGCTTCGCGGCCCGGTTCGAGAACAGCCTCGACGCAGTGTCGGATCGCGACTTCGTGGCCGAGGGGCTCTTCGCCCTTACGTTGCTCGGCATCCACCTCTCGCGCATCGGTGAGGAGATCGTGCTCTGGACGAGCGAGGAGTTCGGCTTCGCTCGGCTCGCCGATGCCTACGCCACCGGCAGCTCGATGCTGCCGCAGAAGAAGAACCCCGACATCGCCGAGCTGGCGCGAGGCAAGGCCGGGCGTCTCATCGGCAACCTCACCGGTCTGCTGGCCACGCTCAAGGGCCTGCCGCTCGCTTACAACCGCGACCTGCAGGAGGACAAGGAGCCGCTGTTCGATGCGGTCGACCAGGTGTCTCTTGCCCTCTCTGCCATCGCCGGGCTCTATGCCACGATGCAGGTCGATCCCGCTCGGATGCAAGCCGCCGCCGACTCGCCCTACGCAGCGGCCACCGACCTCGCCGAGCACCTCGTGATGGGTGGCACGCCCTTCCGCTCCGCGCACGCCATCGTGGGCGAGATCGTGCGCCAGCCGATCGACCAGGGCACACCGATGGCCGACCTCGTGGGGGCCCACCCCGACCTCGGACCGGATGCGGTGGCGCTGCTGGCCCCCGGCGTCTCGGTTACCCGCCGCACCACACCGGGCGGCGCCGGGCCAGCCGCTGTTGCCGTGCAGATGGAGCGCTTCAGGGCGCAGGTGACCGCCGATCGCGGACGCCTCGACCACTGAGGCCCGGCGCCATCGGCCGTACCGAACCTGCGAATCGGTGGCTGTGCTCGCTGCGCCGAGAGGTCGACACGGGCAACGAATACCCGGCAGGAGATGCGCCCCGACCGGCACGATGGGCGCAACCCCGCGAGGCAATAGGTTCCGGTCCGGGGAGCCCGAGGCAATTGGTTCCACATGCGGGACTCATCGCCTCGAGAGTCGCCCGGCGGAACCTATTGCCTCGCAGGACATGCCGCGAAGCTCCGGCCGGGGTCACACCAATGTGCCGATCCTCAGCGGTCGCGTCTCGATCCTCGTCGAGGTCGACGGCCGCACCGATCATCACGGCCGAGGGGCTTCAGAACGTCACGTCCAGTCGCCCTACGATGACGGATCCGTTCCCGGCAGGCTGGCCCACTGTGACCTACACCCATCACATCCGTGTGCGCTACGGCGAGGTCGACATGCAGCGCGTGGTCTTCAACGCGCACTACCTCGCCTACTGCGACGACGCGGCCG
>JBKJSO010000437.1:0-14387 GCA_046595835.1 Acidimicrobiales bacterium
CGCCACGGGCGTGGCCGCGGCTCGAGCCGCGCCCGTGGCGGCGATCGACAGGCGCTCCTGGGGCAGCTTCGTGACGAGCGACCGGAACCCGCTGCCCTCGTCTCCGAGCCGATTGGCCACCGGCACGTGGACGTCGGTGAAGAACAGCTCGGCGGTGTCCTGGGCGTGCATGCCGATCTTGTCGAGGTTGCGGCCTCGTTCGAAGCCGGCCATGCCGCGCTCGAGCACGAGCAGGCTCATGCCGGCATGCCGCTCGCGTGGGTCGGTCTTCACGGCGGTGATCACGAGGTCGGCGTTGATGCCGTTCGTGATGAAGGTCTTCGATCCGTTGACGACGTAGTCGTCTCCGTCCCGGATGGCGCTCGTGGTCATCGAGGCGAGGTCGGAGCCGATGGCAGGCTCGGTCATCGCGATGGCCGTGATGAGCTCGCCCGAGCAGATCCGTGGCAGCCAGCGAGCCTTCTGCTCGTCGTTGGTGAGGGTGAGGAAGTAGGGCAGGCAGATGTCGTTGTGGAGGGTCCAGCCGAGCCCGGCTGAGTTCACGCCCGCCCGCTGGATCTCCTCCGCGATCACGAGGTTGTAGCGGAAGTCGGTGACCCCGCCCCCGCCGTGCTCCTCCGGCACGGCCATGCCGAGGAAGCCCTGGGCGCCGGCCTTCGTGAACATCTCCCGGTCGACGATGCCAGCCTGCTCCCACGCCTCGTGGTGGGGTGCCACCTCCTTGGCGATGAAGCCGCGGACGGACTCGCGGAACATGTCGTGCTCGGGTTTGAAGAGCGTTCGCTGCATGTCGCTGACCGTACTGCCGAGGGGAAACGCGGTCGCAGCCGGGCGAGAGGATCGTCGAGCACTGTGGTAGCGCCCGGTTGACTGACGGAGTGGGCCGGTCGGGCCGCTACGGTGGGGTCCGCACGAAGGGGAGCTCGGGGTAGCCGGGCTGAGAGGGTGGCCACGCCGGTGACGGCACGCCATCGACCCGAAGAACCTGATCCGGGTAATGCCGGCGGAGGGACATCGGCAACATGGCAGCGCCAGGCGCGAGCGACAGCTTCATCGTGGTGACCGGCGGCGACGCGCTCGACCCGGCCCACGTAGCCGACCTCCCGGCGGATGCGGTCGTGATCGCCGCGGACTCAGGCATCGACCACGCGCTGGCGGCGGGCCTCACGGTCGACGTCGCGGTGGGGGACTTCGACTCCGTGTCCCATGCGTCGCTCCAGGTCGTCAGCGATGCCGGAGCTGTGGTGGAGCGCCACCCTGCAGCCAAGGACGAGACCGATCTCGAGCTGGCGCTCGACGCCGCGATGGATCGGGGCGCCCGACAGATCCTGGTGCTCGGGGGGCACGGGGGCCGACTCGACCACCTCCTCGCCAACGCGCTGCTGCTGGCCTCTCCGAAGTACGCCGACGCGGTGCTCGTCGCGCAGATGGGCTCCGCCCGGGTGACCGTGGTGCGCGACAGCGCGACGCTGACCGCCAGGCCCGGTGACCTCGTCACGCTCCTCGCCATGCACGGTCCAGCCCGAGGGGTCACCACCGATGGCCTGCTCTACCCCCTTGACGACGACGAGCTGCTCCCGGGCTCGACCAGGGGTGTCAGCAACGAACTGACCGGCCCTCGAGCGAGCGTCCGCCTTCGAGAAGGTGTGCTGCTCGCCGTGCAGCCAGGTACCACCGACCCCGACCAACCAAGGATCACGAACCGATGACTCGAACCCCCCGACGTCTCCTCGCGGCGCTGCTCGCGCTGGCCCTCGCTGGCACTGCCGCCGCGTGCGGAAGCACCAAAGCGGAACCCACTGCGGCCACGGGTGCACCCAAGCCCGTGACGATCCGCCTGCTGGCCCACGACTCGTTCGCGCTCAGCGACGGCGTGTTGGCCGCCTTCACCAAGGCATCGGGCATCAAGGTCGAGGTGATCAAGGGTGGCGACGCCGGCACCGTCGTCAACCAAGCGATCCTCACCAACGGCAACCCGCAGGCCGACGTGCTCTTCGGCATCGATTCCACCTTCCTCACGCGCGCCCTCGACGAGCACCTCTTCGTGCCGTACGTGGCCACGGACCTCGGCCGCGTCGAGAAGCGGTTCCTCCTCGATCCCGATCACCGGGTGACCCCGATCGACTATGGCGACGTGTGCCTCAACTACGACAAGGCCTACTTCGCCGATGCCGGCATCCCCGTGCCGCGCTCGCTGGCCGATCTGGCCAAGCCGATCTACAAGGACCTCCTCGTGGTGGAGAACCCGGCCACCTCGTCGCCCGGGCTCGCCTTTCTCTTCGCCTCCATCGATGCCTTTGGAGCGACGGGCTGGCAGCAGTGGTGGCGGGACCTCCGGTCCAACGGCGTGCAGGTGAGCGACGGGTGGGAGGACGCCTACTACAGCCAGTTCTCCGGTGGCACGACGAGCGACGGGACGCGTCCCCTCGTCGTGTCGTACGCCTCCAGCCCACCCGCCGAGGTGGTGTACGCCGACCCGTCCATCAAGGACGCACCGACCGGTGTCATCGCCGACGGCTGCTACCGACAGGTCGAAGCGGCCGGGATCTTGGCCGGCACCAAGCACGAAGCGGCCGCGCAGGAGCTGATCGACTTCCTGCTGTCCCCGGCCGTCCAGGCCGACGTTCCGCTGTCGATGTTCGTCTACCCGGTGCGTCGCGGTGTCGAGCTGCCACCCGTGTTCGTCGCCAACAGCGCCACGCCTGCTGAGGTGGCCGAGCTGTCGCCGGCGACCATCGAGGCGCACCGCGACGAGTGGATCAGCGCCTGGACGGACCTAGTCGTTCGATGAGGCGATGAGCGCGCGGACGCGGGTCCTCTTGCTGCTGGCACCGGTCGGGTTCCTCACGATCTTCTTCGTGTGGCCGGTCGCCAACATCATTGCTGAGGGCCTCCACACGGACGCGGGCTGGGACATGCGCGGCGTGGGCGAGGTGGCGGGCAACACCGCCTTGCGCGGCGTGGCCTGGTTCACGTTCTGGCAGGCCGCTGCCTCGACCGCGTTGACGCTCCTGGTCGCCCTGCCGGCGGCCCACGTCCTTGCCCGCTACGAGTTCCGGGGGCGTCGAGCGGTGCAAGCGCTGGTGACCGTGCCCTTCGTGCTGCCGACCGTCGTCGTCGGTGCCGCGTTCCTTGCCATCCTCGGGCCTCGCGGCCCGCTTGGCCTGGATCTGCGCGGCACGGTGTGGGCCATCCTGCTAGCGCACGTGTTCTTCAACCACGCCGTCGTCGTGCGCACCGTCGGAGGGCTGTGGGAGGGCCTCGACCAGCGCACCGAGGAGGCGGCCCGGCTCCTCGGAGCCTCTCGCTGGCAAGCATGGCGTGAGGTGACGCTCCCGGCCCTGCAGCCGGCGATCGCGTCGGCGGCCGTGATCACCTTCTTGTTCACGTTCACCTCATTCGGCGTCGTTCGCATCCTCGGCGGAGCGGGCCACGCCACCCTCGAGGTCGAGATCTACCGGCAGACCGCCGATCTACTCGATCTCCCGGTGGCCTCTGTGCTCGCCCTGCTGCAGCTGGCCGCCGTGGGGGCGCTGCTCGTGGTGCAGGACCGATTGGAGCGCCGCAGGGGCGCGGTGGCCGTGGCCATGGCGCCACCCCGGCGCCGTCGGGCGGCGACGCGAGCGGAGCGGATGTGGCTGCGGGGCAATCTGGCCGTGATGGCAGTACTGCTCGTCATGCCATTGGCCGTGCTCGTGGAGAGGTCCTTTCGCACGGGGAGCGGGCACGGCCTCGTCGCGTGGCGCACCCTGGGTGATCGCTCCCGCTCGTCGGGCCTCTTCGTGCCGCCACTCGAGGCGGTGGCCAACTCGCTGCGGTTCGCAGCGGCGGCCACCGTCATCGCAGTGGTGCTGGGCGGCCTGGCCGCGGCGGCCATCACAGGATCGCGGGGTCGAGTGGCTCGAGGGCTCGACGCCACCCTCCTGCTGCCGCTGGGTACCTCGGCGGTCACCGTGGGGTTCGGCTTCCTCATCGCACTCGACCATCCGATCGACCTGCGGGCGAGCCCTTGGCTGGTCCCGCTCGCGCAAGCGCTGGTCGCCCTTCCCTTCGTGGTCCGCACCATGACGCCCGTCCTTCGATCGATCGACCACCGGCTGCACGAGGCGGCGAGCGTGCTCGGCGCCTCGCCGATGCGGGTCTGGCTCGAGGTGGATCTGCCGATCGTGCGACGGGCCGTCCTCGTGGCCGCCGGGTTCGGGTTCGCCATCTCGCTGGGCGAGTTCGGGGCTACGACCGTGATCGCCCGGGCCGACGTGCCGACGGTCCCCGTAGCGATCGATCGGCTGCTCGGACGGCCGGGCTCGATCAACGTCGGCCAGGCCTTCGCGCTGAGCTCGATCCTGATGGTCCTCACCGCCGGGGCCGTCCTCCTGGTGGATCGGGCGCGGCGGGCCGACGGCGCCTCGACGGCGGGTGGATGGCTGTGACCAAGCGGCTCTCGGTTGAAGGGGTCACGGTGCGCTACGGCGCGACCGTTGCACTGGCAGCGGTCGACCTCGCCGTCGAGGAGGGCGAGATCGTGGCGGTGCTCGGGCCGAGCGGCTCCGGTAAGTCGACTCTGCTTCGAGCGGTCGCCGGCCTGCAGCCCGTGGCCGCCGGCCGCGTGTTGGTGGCGGGCCAGGACCTCGCCGGTGTGCCTCCGCACCGCCGGGGTGTCGGCCTGATGTTCCAGGATCACGCTCTGTTCCCGCATCGCGATGTGGCCGCCAACATCGGGTTCGGGCTCCGCATGCAGGGTCGGCACGCGAGCGACATCGCCGCACGGGTCGAGGAGCTGCTCGGTCTCGTCGACCTCGGCGGGTTCGGCCACCGTGGCGTCCAGTCGCTGTCCGGCGGCGAGCAGCAGCGGGTCGCTCTCGCCCGAGCCCTGGCGCCTCGACCGGCGGTGCTGTTGCTCGACGAGCCGCTCGGGGCCCTCGATCGCACGCTGCGCGAGCGCCTCGTGGCCGAGCTGCGCAGCCTGTTCAGCGACCTTGGGCTCACTGTGGTGGCCGTCACCCACGATCAAGGCGAGGCGTTCACCCTCGCCGATCGCGTCGTGGTGATGGACCGCGGCTCGATTCTCCAAGCTGATGCGCCGGCCCGGCTGTGGGAGCGACCCGCCACTCGGCGTGTGGCGGAGCTGCTCGGCTTCACGAACATCGTCGACGTCGTGGTGGAGGCGGGTCGTGCGTCGACGCCCTGGGGTCAGGTCGCCCTCGGGTCGGCACCGCCTGGGCTGACGACGATCCTCATCCGACCCGCGGGCGTGCGCATCAGCGCCGCCGCCGACCCGGCGGCCGTCGTCCGTGGCACTGCGGTGTCGTGCACCTTCCTCGGTGACCGCACCATGGTGCGGGTCGCCGTCGACCACGCTCTAGCGCTTGATGCCCTCGTCGGGACCGTCGATGCTCCTCAGGTCGGCGAGCAAGTGGGGGTGTCGCTCCTCGACGGCGCCGCGGTGCCGCTCGGGTCGTGAGGCGGCGAAGATCGCGACGACCGACCTCGCACGACGTACGATCTCCGGGCCCTGGTGACGCCGTCGTCCTCCAGTCGAGCCCCTGTGATGCCGAACAACTCCCCCGTGCGCCCGACCTCCGTTCTCGCGCTCCTCGTTGCCTTCGCTGTAGGAGCCGGAGCGCTGGCCGTCCCGGCGTGGGCGCAGGACCCGTCGCCCACGACGACCACCGACCCCTCCGTCACGCTGCCCCCGATCGGCGAGACGACCACCACCACGGCCCCTCCCAACGCGCAGGACCCGGGCGCGGTGGAGGATCAGCCGGAGGAGCCCGTACCGGTCGTGGCCGACACCGTGCCGCCTCGTGCCGTGGGCCCCGGTGTCTACGCCGCTCAGGCGGGGCGCATCCTGCGCCAGCAGCTGCGGGTGGCCAAGGCCGAGGCGATCACCCTCCAGGCGGCCTATGCCACCGCCAAGCAGCACGTTGTGGACCTCGAGGCCGAGCTCGACGCACTTGAGACGACGGTGACGGGGCTGGCGGCCGGGGATCGTGCCGCGGTGCGCCGGGTCGAGATCGCGCGACGCCGGTTCGAGACGCGCGCCGCCAACGCACTGGTGCGCGGTGGCATCGACGACTTCAGCCGCTACGTGACCTCGGACGACCCGAACGACCTGGCGGTGGCCCAGACGCTGCTCGACACCGTGCTGGCCACCGATCAGGAGGCAGTGGCGGAGTATCTCGCCGCGAAGGCCGACGTCGACGTCGACCTCGTTCGCTCTGCAGAGCGCCTCGTCGGGGCGCGCCTCGAGCTGGAGACGGCCGGGGCCGCGATGGTCGAGGCGCGCCGATCCAACGTGGCCGCCCAGTTCAACCTGGCGGTGTTCGCGGCCGGGTCCGAGATCGTGATCCATGGCTTCGTGTTCCCGGTGGGTGATCCGCACAGCTTCTCGGACACCTTCGGCGCACCGCGCATGGTGGGCACCCAGTACGAGCACGCTCACCAAGGCACCGACGTCATGGCCCCTTTCGGCACGCCGCTGCTCGCCGCGGAGCGCGGGATCATCACCAAGATGGGCAGTGATGTGCTGGGCGGCACCAAGATCTGGGTGAAGGGTGAGAGCGGCACGTACTACTACTACGCCCACCTGAGCGCGTTCGCCGATGGCATGGTCGATGGCCTCGTCGTCGACGCCGGCGCCGTGATCGGCTTCGTCGGTGACTCCGGCAACGCTCGGGGCGGCGAGCCGCACCTCCACTTCGAGATCCACCCCGATGGGGGCCCGGCCGTCAACCCGTACCCGCTCCTGAAGGTGGTCGATCAGCTGGCCAAGCAGGCCAAGGCCAATTCGGGCTGAGCCGAGTCGCCCGTGGACATCTCCGCCACCCTCGACGCGCCCTGCGAACCCGACGCGCTGTTCGCGTGGGTTGACGACCTCGCTCGCTACCCCGACTGGCTCGACATCGTGCCGCGGGCCGCTCCCGTCGAGCCGCACCCGGCCGACGTCGGGCCGGTGTGGTCGGTCGACCTGCGCGGGAAGCTCGGCCCCTTCGCGCGCGCCAAGCGCCTGCGCATGGTGCGCACGGCCAGCGAGGCAGGCCGACACGCTCGCTTCGAGCGGGCGGAGCACGACGGACGAGATCACTCGAGCTGGGTGCTCGACGCGAAGATCGACGAGACCCCCGGCGGCTGCCGCCTCACGATGGGCCTCCACTACGGGGGCCGGCTCTGGGTGCCCGTGCTCGACCGGGTGCTCGCCGATGAGATCGAGCGCTCGCGTCCCCGGCTGCTGGCCCGCCTCAGCGAGTAGCCGCCCACGCGGCCCATCGATCGCCGCGTCGCTCCAGCACCAGGGGCAGTCCGAAGGTGGCGGACAGCGAGTCGCCCTGGAGCACCGCGTCGATGGGGCCCTGCGCGGCCACGCGCCCGTCGCGGAGCAACAGCACGTGGGTGGTGCCTCGCGGGATCTCCTCGACGTGGTGGGTCACGAGGACGGTGGGCGGGGCGCTCGGGTCGATCGCCGCGGCGCCGAGCCGGGCGACGAGGTCCTCGCGGCCACCGAGGTCGAGGCCGGCGGTGGGCTCGTCGAGGAGCACCAGTGCCGGATGACCCGCGAAGGCTCGGGCGAGGAGCACCCGCTGGCGCTCGCCCGACGAGAGGGTGCCGACCGCCCGCTCAGCGCCGTGGCCCACCCCGAACCGCTCGAGCAAGGACCGAGCCTGGGCGCGGTCGGCGTCGTCGTAGCTGTGCCACCAGGGCTCGAGGGCTGCGTTGCGCCCTGTCATGACGACCTCGGTGGCGGTGAGGGCGGGGCGTAGGAGCTCGCCGAAGGCGGGGCTGGCCAGGCCGATCCTGGTCCGCAAGCTGCGCACGTCGGTCCGACCAAGCTGCTCTCCCTCGACGGCGATCGTCCCGGCGCTCGGATGCAGGTACATCGAGGCGATGCGCAGCAGCGTGGTCTTGCCAGAGCCGTTCGGGCCGAGCACCACCCAGCGCTCGTGGGGTTGGACGGTCCAGCTGACGTCGTCGAGCAGCGCGGCGCCCTCGCGAACGAGGCGCACCCCTCGCATCTCCAGGGCAGGCGTCGTCATCCGCTGATCGGCAACTCGAGGAGGTGCGGCCGGCCGGTGGCCAGCGCGGCGCGGAGCGCGTCGCCGACGTCGTCGGCGTGGTCGACGCGGGTGGCGTCGACGGCCATCGAGGTGGCGAGCGCGAGGTAGTCGACGGGCGGATCGGCGAGATCCATCCCCACGAAGTTGCCGGTGCGAGCGGCAGGGCCGCCCCGGCCGCCCAAGTAGCCCTTGAGGATCTTGTACTGGCGGTTGTTGACGACGGCGAACACCACCGGCAGCCCCTCTGCGGCGGCGGTCCAGAGCGCCTGGGGCGAGTACATGGCCGAACCGTCGCCCACCACGCACAGCACAGGCGCCCGACCGTGGGCGAGGGAGACGCCACAGGCGGCCGGCATCCCCCAGCCGAGTCCGCCGCCGGTGCAGAAGAAGTAGCGGCCGGGCTCGGTCCAGTGGTGGAAGCCACGCACGTAGACACCGGTCGTGATGGCCTCGTCGACGACGAAGCTGTCTGAGGGGAGCGCCCGCACCAGGGCGTGGGCGGCCGCCATCGGGTGCATCGGCGCGGGGCCGTAGCGCTCGAGTGCGGCCGCTTCCAGCCGCTCGATCTCCTCTGCGCGTCGCGGCCGCGCCCCCGCCAAGGCGTCGGCGGCGGCCGCGGCATCGACGCGGGCGCGCACGAGTGGCAGCAGCGCGTCGATCGACGCCCTGGGGTCACCCGCGAGGCCGAGTCGCACGGGCCAGGCCCGCCCGAGCTGACCCGGATCGGGGGAGAGGTGCAGGAGCTCGACGTCGGGGGGGACGGCCGGTCCCGGCGTGTACGGATAGACGATGAACGCCTGCTCGCCCACCAGCAGGACGCGGTCGTAGCCCTCGAGGACGGCGCGGATGGCGCCGGCCGCAGGGTTCAGCATCCCCTGCCACAGCGGGTGCGCAGGGGGGAAGACGCCGCGGCCGTGGAGCGGAGAGCCGTGCACGGGTGCGCCGAGCGCCTCGGCCAGCGCCACAACGGCACCGACCGCGCCCGAGGCGGCGACGGCGTCGCCCACCACGAGCGCCACCCGACCGACCCCCGGCCCACACAGCAGGTCCGCCATCTCCTCGAGCCCGTCGGCCACCCCGATCGGGTGGATGGTCGACGACCGAGGGGCCGGGTCCGCAACCTCCTCGTCGAGCAGGTCCATCGGCAGCGCCGCGAAGACGGGTCCGGCCGGGGGAGCGGCCGCGTCGTGGAAGGCGCGACGCATGATGGTGCCGAGCTCGCCGGCAGTGCGCACCTCATGCGCCCACTTCACGGCACCGCTGGCCAGGTCCACCAGCGGTCCGGACAGCAAGGGGTCGGTCTGGATGTGGCGGTAGTCCTGCTGGCCAGCGGTGATGACCAGCGGGGAACGGTTGGCCTTGGCGTTGGTGAGGTTGCCGATGGCGTTGCCGAGCCCCGCCGAGGTGTGGAGGTTCACGAAGGCCGGGCGGCCTGTCGCCTGGGCGTAGCCGTCAGCCATGGCGACGACCGTCGCCTCCTGGAGACCGAGCACGTAGTGGAGGTCGTCGGCCTCGGCGAGGGCGTCGATCAGGGGGAGCTCGGTGCTGCCTGGGTTTCCGAAGAGGTGTGTGACGCCTTCGGTGCGGAGCACCTCCAGCAGGACGTCCCGACCGAGCACCATGAGGGGCGACCCTACTGCTGGCCCCTAGATTCTCTGGGCACGCCTGCCCCTCCCGGACGGTCCCCATCCACACGGCCCTCGGCCTCGTCGCCGTACTCCTGCTGATCCTCGCCACTGGCTTCTTCGTCGCGGTCGAGTTTGCGCTCGTCGCCATCGACCGCGATCGGGTCGAGCTCGACGCCACGGCAGGCAGTCTGCGGGCCAAGGCCACCGCCACCGCGCTGCGCCGGCTGTCGTTCCACCTCTCGGGTGCGCAGCTCGGCATCACGGTCACGTCGCTGGTCGTCGGCTTCATCGCCGAGCCCACGATCGCCGCCGCACTCGACCCCCTGGTGTCGAGCATGGTGGGAGATCGACGGGCGCCCGGCATCTCGATCGCGGTGGCACTGCTCCTCGCCACCCTCGTGTCGATGGTCGTCGGGGAGCTGGTACCGAAGTCCATCGCCATCACCAAGCCCCGAGCCACCGCCTACGCGCTGGCCGGTCCCATGGTGCTCATCAGTCGGCTCCTCGGGCCCATCATCACGCTCCTCAACGGGGCTGCCAACTGGACGGTACGGCGGCTGGGCATCGAACCGAAGGAGGAGCTCACGTCGGTGCGCTCCCTGCAAGAGCTCGAGCTGCTGATCCGCTCATCCGGCGAGGAGGGCACGCTCGAGCCCGAGGCCCTGACGCTGCTCACCCGGTCGATCCGTTTCGGGGAGAAGGACGCCGCCGACGCGCTCGTCCCGCGCCGCTCGGTGGCCAGCGTGCTGGTAGACGACACCGTCGCCGGCTTGGCCGCCAGGGCCGCAGCCACTGGCCACTCCCGGTTCCCGGTGATCGGCGCCGACCTCGACGACGTGCGCGGGGTGGTCCACGTGAAGGACGTCTACCGGGTCCCCTTCGGGGAGCGGGGCGCCACCTTGGTCGAGGCGATCATGGTCGATGCCTTCGTGGTGCCCGAGACCCGCGACCTCGCCGATCTGCTCGTCGACCTGCGTCGGGTCGGCACCCATCTCGCCGTCGTGGTCGACGAGCACGGCGGCACGGCCGGGATCATCACGCTCGAGGACATACTCGAGGAGATCGTGGGCGAGATCGACGATGAGCACGACCGCCCCTTGCACGCCCTCACCGTGGTGGCGCGCCCGGGGGAGTGGCTCCTCGACGGCTCCCTGCACCACGACGAGGTGTTCGACGCCTGCGGGTTCCGGATGCCCGACGGCGACTACGAGACGCTGGCCGGGTTCGTGCTCGACGCGCTCGGGCGCATCCCCGAGGTGGGCGCAGCGTTCGAGCACGACGGCTGGCGCTTCGAGGTCGTCGCACGAGACAACCTTCGGGTCGCCACCGTGCGATTGCGCCGAGGGCCCGGCCCCGACGCGGGCAGCGACGCCCGATGATCGCGACCCGCCTGGGGCTGACGCTCCTGCTGCTGGTGGCCAACGGCTTCTTCGTGGCCGTGGAGTTCGCGCTCATCGCCAGCCGTCGCACGAAGCTCGAGTCGATGGCCGCGGACGGCAGCGCGCGGGCCCGGATGGCGCTCGGCGCGATGCGCCAGCTCAACCTGCAGCTGGCCGGCGCGCAGCTGGGGATCACCATGGCATCGCTGATGCTCGGGTACATCGCGGAACCCACGGTGGCCGGGCTCATCGAGGACGCGATCGGGGGCGCGGTGGAGCTCCCGGTGGGGCTGCTGCACACCATCGGCTTCGTGGTGGCCCTCACCATCGTGGCCTTCCTCCACATGGTCATCGGCGAGATGGTGCCCAAGAACATCGCGATCGCAGCCCCCGAGCGCACGCTGCTGTCGCTGGCCCTGCTCAATCGGGCCTACGTCACCGTGTTCGGACCCCTCCTGCGGGTGCTCAACGCCCTCGCCAACGTGGGCGTGCGCCTCCTCGGCGTGGAACCGCGCGATGAGCTGGCGACGGCGGCGTCCGCGGAGGAGCTCGCCGTGATGCTGGGCGCCTCGCGCGACCAGGGGCTGATCGAGGAGGTGGCCCACCAGCTCCTGACCGGCGCCCTCGATCTCGGTGACCGTCGCATCACCACCGTGCTAGTCCCGCTCCACGAGGTCGTGTGGCTGCCGAGGTCCGCCACCCCCGAAGAGGCCGAAGCCCTCGTGGTGTCGTCCGGTCACACGCGCCTGCTGGTGGCGGGAACCGGGGCCGACGACGTCCTCGGGTTCCTGCACGCGAAGGATCTGCTGACCGTCGGTGAGGCCGCCCGGAACCGACCTCTCCCACTTGGGCGGGTGCGACGGATGCTGGTGATGGCGGAGGACACCTCGCTGGACGACGCCCTCCTCGCCATGCAGCAGGCGCGGATCCATGTGGCCGTGGTCAACGACCGGGAGGGCCACGCCAGCGGCATCGCCACCCTCGAGGACGTGATCGAGGCACTGGTCGGCGACATCCGTGATGAGTCGGATCGGTGATCACCCCCCGCCCGATCGTCATCGAACTGCAACAAGGGGCCGGTCAGCGCTAGATTCTCGCCCCGCTGTGCGCCGTCCTCTGGTTGCGCCCGCGATGGGCGCCGTCGTGCTCCTTGCCGTCCTGGCGGTAGCCCCGCGCGCCGGTGCGGACGATGGGGATCTGCGAGCGGCCCGGGCTCGGGCCGATCGGGCGGCCGGCCAGCTCAGCACGGCCGAGAGCGTCCTCGGCGAGCTCGAGGCGGACATCAGCTCGTTGGAGGCCCGACAATCGGACGCGAAGACCCGGCTCGAGGGGCTCCGCGGGGCGGTGCGTCAGCTCGCCATCCAGCGGTTCGTCAACTTCGATGCCTCGCAGCTCTCCGCGCTCGATCCCGACATCAACGCCCAGGCCCGGGCCGACGCGCTGTCGCGGTACGCCACCCGTGGCAACCAGGACGCCATCGACCAGTACGCCGCCGCCAGCGAGGACCTCGCGGTCGCCTCCACGCGCTTGGTGGCCAAGCGGGCCGCGCAGCGAGGCGCCATTGCCACGCTGGCCAAGCGCCGCGCGGCGCTCGAGAAGGAGTTCGGGCGCTTGCAGCAGCTCGAGCGCGAGCGACAAGCGGCGGAGCGCAAGCGTCGTGAGGCTGCGGCCCGCCTCGCCTCGCAGAAGCCGAGCACGCGCCCTCGTGTGGCGAGCGCGCCGCGCGGTCCGATCGTGACGGGCGACTTCGTGTGTCCCGTGCAGGGCCCGGTGGCGTTCACCGACACGTGGGGCGCGCCCCGATCGGGCGGCCGGGCCCACAAGGGCGTCGACATGATGGCCCCGCGCGGCACCCCGGTTGTGGCGCCCGTGAGCGGGGTGGTGTCGCATCGGGCGAACAGCCTCGGCGGGCTCGCGTTCCACCTCAGTGGCGACGACGGTCACTACTACTACGGCGCCCATCTCGACTCCTACGCCAACGTGGGGGCCGGGCATGTGGCCGCCGGAACGGTGGTGGGCTACGTCGGGGACACTGGCGACGCGCGGGGCACCCCGCACCTCCACTTCGAGATCCACCCCAACGGCGGGGCGGCGGTGGACCCTTACCCAACGGTTCGGGCGGCCTGCTGACGGTCAGTAGGGTCCTCGCCCGTGCCCGGGGACGATGAGACAGTGCTGACCGTAGGCATAGAGGAGCTCCTCGCCGACAACGGGCTCGTCGGCAAGGTGCTGCACCTCCGCGCGCTGTCGGGCGGAGCGTCACGCGAGACCTTCTCGCTCGACCTCGACACCGGAGCCGGCATCCGCCCTCTCATCCTCCAGCGCCTCCGGGCCGGGACGGTGGGCGGGGGGCCAGGGATGGTGGAGGAGGCCGCGCTGATCCGTGCCGCCCACCACCTCGGCGTGGCTGTGCCGACGGTCGTGGCATCCGATCCCGGTCCGGCGATCGGCGCGCCGTGCATCGTGATGGCTCGGCTCGAGGGTGAGACCATCGCTCGCAAGCTCCTGCGCGACGACGAGTGGGCCGACGCCCGGTCACAGCTCGTGGCCCAGGCCGGCCGGTCCCTCGCCGCCATCCACCAGATCGACCCCGCCGTCGCACCGTCGCTGCGGGACGCCGACCAGCTCGACGAGATGCGGACGCTCCTGGCCGGCTTCGACCAGCCGCTGCCGGCGTTCGAGCTCGCACTGCGCTGGCTGGGCGTCAACCGGCCGCCTGCGCCTCGCCGGGCTGTGGTGCACGGCGACTTCCGCCTCGGCAACCTCCTCGTGGGCCCGGCCGGGCTCGAGGGCGTGCTCGACTGGGAGCTTGCCCACCTGGGTGACCCCGTCGAGGACCTCGGTTGGTACTGCGTGCGGGCCTGGCGCTTCGGGTCGCCGCTGCCGGCCGGTGGGATGGGCACCCGCGAGGAGCTCGTCGCCGCCTACGAAACCGCAGGTGGCGACGCGGTGGATCCGATCGCGCTGCGCTGGTGGGAGCTGCTCGGCACGCTCAAGTGGGGGCTCATCTGCATCGTGCAGTCCCAGGTGCATCTCGGCGGGGCGGCCCGTTCGGTGGAGCTGGCCGCGATCGGTCGCCGGGTCTGCGAGAACGAGTGGGATGTGCTGGCCCTGCTGCCCGGCAGCGCTCTGCCCGGCGGGGTCACGACGCCGGCCGAGGCACCGACCGATCTGTACGGGCGGCCGACGGCCGGCGAGCTCGTGGAGGCCGTCCGGGAGTGGATCGACCGCGATGTCCGGGGCGCCACGGATGGACGAGTGGCCTTCCATGCGCGGGTGGCCGTGAACGCGCTCGCCATGGTCGAGCGCGAGCTGGCCATGGGAGCCGC
>JBKJSO010000155.1:0-3280 GCA_046595835.1 Acidimicrobiales bacterium
CGGTCGTCGGCAACGCCAGCCGCCTGCGCCGCTTCACCGCGTCGCCACGCGACCCGGCCCCCATCAGTGGCTCGGCCACCCCGGAGGCCAGTCCGCTGGTGGGGACGCGGAGCTGACAATGTTCGGTCGGGTGCCGCTGGCGCGACGCAACCTGTTCGCAGAACCACGCCGCCTCGCCGCCAGCGCGGCCGGTGTCGGGATGGCGATCATGCTCATCCTCCTGCTCGACGGCTTGTGGGCGGGGATCGAAGCGAACATCACCACCTACGAGGACAACGTCGGCGCCGACCTATATGTCGCCCAGCCCGGCACCCAGAACTTCTTCGGCGCCATCAGCGTCCTCCCAGCCGACACCGTCGACACCGCCCGCGCCGACCCCGCCGTCGACTGGGCCGTGGCCGTTCGGGGCTACTTCTCCATCGTCGAGCTGCATGACACCAAGGTGCCGACCTACGTCATCGGGTCGACGCCGGGCGAGCGGGGCGGACCGTGGGAGCTCCGCCAAGGTCGCGCACCGATGGCTGACGATGAGGTGGCGATCGGCAGCGTCATGGCGAAGCGCCACGGCCTCGATGTCGGTGACCGGCTGGAGATCATGGGCCGGGCCTTCACGGTCGTGGGCACCAGCACCGACGCGTTCATGGCGTCGTTCGTGTTCATGACCCACGCCGCCACCGATCAGCTGCTCAGCTCACCCGGGACGACCAGCTTCGTGCTCGTCGGCACCCACGACCCAGCGGCCGTCCGGGCGAGGCTCGCTGCCACGGGCCTCTCGGTGCTGGACCGTGACCAGCTGGCCCGGGCCGACTTGGACCTCATGGCCCGCGCCTACCGGGTCCCTCTCGCCGTCATGCGGGCCGTGGCGTTCGCCATCGGCAGCATCGTGATCGCCCTCACCGCCTACACCGCGATCGCCGACCGCCGCCGCGAGTACGGGATCGTCAAGGCCATGGGCGCCCGCGCTGCCCGGCTCGTCTCGCTCGCCGTCGAACAGACCCTGATCATCGCCGGAGTGGGCCTCGTCGCCGGCGGTCTCCTCTTCGTGGCTGGCCGGGCCGTCATCGGCTGGGCCCGGCCCCAGTTCGTGATCCTCGCTTCGCCGGACAGCATCGGCCGCGCCGCTGCCGCGGCGCTGGTCATGGGTCTGGTCGCCGCCATCGTCCCGGCCCGACGGCTCGCCCGCCTCGAACCCGCCAACGCGTATCGGGGCGGATGATGGCCGGCCGCGTCCCCCTCGCCCGCAAGAACCTCTTCCAGGACCGACGCCGCGCCGTCCTCGCCGTCGGCGGGGTTGCCGCCTCGTTGGTCCTCGTCCTCGTCCTCGACGGCGTCTCCGCCGGTGCCATGCACCAGGTCAACGCCTACATGCGCAACTCGCCCGCCGACGTGTTCGTCGCCCAACAAGACGTTCGCACCATGCACATGACCCAGTCCGCCCTCCCGCCTGAGACCGTCGATCGGGTTGCCGCCGTCGAGGGTGTCGTGTGGGCTGAAGGGCTCCGCTACACGACCAGCATCCTCGAAGCAGAAGCTGGCGGGCAGCTCACCACCTACGTCCTCGGCTACGACACCACGACCGGACGGGGAGGACCCCGCAGGCTGGCCGCCGGGCAGGCACCGGGACCCGGCGAGGCCCTCGTCGACGCCGCCGCCGCCGACGAGCTCGGCATAGGTGTCGGCGACGCCGTGTCGATCCTCGGGTCACCGGTCACCTGGCGGGTCAGCGGCCTCTCCACCGACGGCACCAACATCGTCAACACAACTGTCTACGTCCGCACCGAGGACTTCGCCGCCCTACGCGGCGACAGTGTCGCCTACGTCCTCGTCGGCGCCGAGCCCGGCATCGACCCCACCACGCTCGCCGACCGGATCGCCACCGCCCTCCCCGACACGACCGTGCAGACCAGAGCTGAGTTCGCCCGCCAGGAAGCCAACGTCGTGCAGGACATGGCCGCCGACGTCATGAAGATCGTCACCGTCATCGGCTTCATCATCGCCCTCGCTGTCACCGGCCTCACCCTGTTCACCGCCACCCTCGCGAAGCTCCGCGAGTACGGCATCCTCAAGGCCCTGGGCGCCGGCACCCCCCGCCTTGTCGCTGCTGTGACCACCCAAGCCGCCTGGTCGGTCGCCCTTGCACTCGCCGTGGCCGTCGCCGTGTCGATGCTTCTCGGCGCTGCTATCGGGGCGGCCACCCCCAACGTCCGGGTCACCATCGAGGCCGGCTCGGTGCTGCGGACTGGCGCCACCGCACTGGTCGTCGGGGCCCTCGCATCGATGGTCCCGCTCCGCCGGGTCCTGCGCGTCGATCCAGCCACCGCCTTCAGGAGGCCATAGCCATGCTCGCGCACGTCTCCGCTCCCACCGACCCGCCGCCGGCGATCTCCGTTCTCGGCCTGACCAAGACCTTCGGCGAAGGCGACATCGCGGTGCATGCTGTCAACGGCGTCGACCTCGACATCGCCGCCGGGGAAGTCGTCCTGGTCATGGGACCCTCAGGCAGCGGCAAGACCACGCTGCTCCTCATGCTCGGCGCGATGCTCCGCCCCACCAGCGGCTCGGTCGTCATCGATGGCATTGACCTCGCCACCGCGCCCGAACGCCGACTCCCGGCTCTGCGGGCCACCCACCTCGGGTTCATCTTCCAGGACTTCAACCTCCTCTCGGCCCTCACCGCTCGCGAGAACGTCGAGCTCGCCTGCAATCTCGCGGGCACCGTCGGCCGGGACGCCCGGCAACGCGCCACCGACCTCCTCGGACGCGTCAGGCTCACCGAACGGCTCGACTTCCGACCCGACCAGCTCTCCGGTGGCGAGAAGCAACGGGTCGCTATCGCCCGCGCGCTCGCCAACAACCCCACGGTCCTGCTCGCCGACGAACCGACCGCCAACCTCGACTCCGGCCACGGACGAGAGATCGCCCGGCTCCTGCGACGCCTCGCGGAAGAGGACCGGCGCAGCATCGTCATCGTCAGCCACGACGACCGCCTCCGCGAGGTCGCCGACCGGGTCCTGTGGCTCGAAGACGGCACCTTCCGGGAGCTTGCCGGCATGGTCCTCGACCCCGTCTGCGGCATGGCCGTCGAACCCGCCGGCAACCCCACCGTCACCGCCGGCGGGCGGACCTGGTGGTTCTGCTCGACGCACTGCCACGACGAGTTCGTCGCCGAACCCGGCCGGTTCCTCGAGACCCGGGAGCCAGACGCTGTCTCGCGTGGCGTTGCGGAGCCTCAGCGCTCGGGGCCGAAACCCGCCGAGGGTGATGCCGCCGAGCTGGCCGA
>JBKJSO010000109.1:0-5040 GCA_046595835.1 Acidimicrobiales bacterium
CGCCGGTGCCACCAAGGAGCATCACCTGCTGGATCGAGAACGCCTTGCCGCGCTGGTCCGGCGGGTAGTAGTCGCCGATGAGGCTGGCGGCGGATGGCTCGGTGATGGCCTGCCCGAAGCCGAGGGCCGACCGCATGCCGACCAGCATCGGGAAGCCCACCGACGCCGCCCCGCCCGCGGTGAGGACCGACCAGCCGACCACGGTCTGCCCGATCGCGCGCGAGCGGTTCCAGCGGTCGGCCAGGTAGCCGGCCGGCACGGTGATGAGACCGTTGAAGAGCAAGGCGAGCGAGAGGAGCACCCCGATGCCGAGGTCTCCCACGCCGAAGTCCTGCTTGAGCGGGGTGATCATCCCTCGCACGACGTTCTTGTCGACCTCGTCCATGAACAGCACCAGACCGAGCACCCACATGGGCTCGCGCAAGAGGCGGGCGATGCGCCCACCGCGCACGACGTCGGGCGTCAGTCCGAGCGTCACGAGCGCGGGCGCCCCCGAACGATCGTCCGTGTCGAGTCCCTGGTCGGTCGGCTGCTCACCCATGGATGGACATTCTGCATGAACCGTGCGATGTCCTGGCTATCGCGGCCCTCGGGTGGCCCGTCGTCGTCGCCGAACGGCATGCTCGCGGCGTGGAGCGCGCCCTCATCGCCCTTGCCCTCGCCGGCCTCGCCGTCCTCGTCGCCGCCGTCGTGCAGCGCCGGCAGCGCCCCGACGCGCCGGTGCGCACGGGCTACGCCGTGCCGGCGCAGCTGGATCGGGCCGACTTCCCCCGGCCCGACGCCGCCTGGCTGGTGGTGGTGTTCACCTCAGCGACCTGCAACACCTGCGCTGGCGTGTGGGAGCGGGCCCAGCCCTTGGAGAGCGAGGCGGTCGCGATCAGCGAGGCGGAGCTCACGGCCGCGCGTGACCTCCACGATCGCTACGGAATTGAGGCGGTTCCCACCACCGTGTTGGTCGATGTCGAGGGCGTGGTCCGGGCCAGCTTCCTGGGTCCCGTGACGGCGACCGACCTCTGGGCGGCCGTAGCGGAAGCCCGAGAGCCGGGCAGCACGCCCGACGCCTGCCACTGACCAGAGGCGATCAGGAGGTGGGTGGCACCGCTGGCTTTGTGGTGGCGTGGGCGACGGCGGCCTCGCCCGTGAACGCGCCTGAGCCGTCACCGCGGCCATCGGTGGCCCGCCACTCTCCGAACTCCTCGACGGCGGTGCGGCCCTCTCGCCCGAGCTGCACGAGGCGGTACACCTCTTCGCCGTCGATCGTCTCGTGCTCGAGGAGGGCGCGGGCGACGAGGTCAAGGCCCATGCGCTGCTCGGTGAGCACGACTCGGCAGCGATCCTCCTGCGCCCGCAGGATCCGCTCCACCTCCTCGTCGATGACGCGGGCGGTCTCGTCGGAGTAGTCGCGGGTGTGCATGAGGTCGTCGCCGAGGAACACGGCGCCCTGCGAGCCCCAGGCCATCGGGCCGACCCGCGTGGACATGCCCCACTCGCGCACCATCTTGCGGGCCAGCTCGGTGGAGCCGACGAGGTCGTTGTTGGCTCCCGTGGAGATCACTCCGAACACGAGGTCCTCCGCGATGCGGCCACCCATGCGGACGACGAGGCTGTCCTCGATGTAGTCCTGTCGGTAGATGTGCTTCTCGTCGACCGGGAGCTGCTGGGTGACGCCGAGGGCCATGCCCATGGGCAGGATCGTCACCTTGTGGACGGGGTCGGCGTGGGGGAGCACGGCAGCCGCGACGGCGTGGCCTGCCTCGTGGTAGGCGATCGCTTCCTTCTCGTTGTCGGCCAGGGCCATCGACTCGCGTCGCTGGCCCATGAGCACCCGATCGCGCGCCATCTCGAAGTGGCGCATGAAGATCTCCTCTTCACCGGCGCGCACCGCGAAGAGGGCGGCCTCGTTCACGAGGTTCGACAGGTCGGCGCCCGACATGCCGGGCGTACCGCGGGCCACCACGGCGAGGTCGACGTCGGGCGCAAGGCGCTTCGACTTCGAGTGGACCCGCAGGATCGCCTCGCGCTCGCTCAGCTCGGGCAGCGGCACGACGACCTGCCGGTCGAACCGGCCGGGACGCAGGAGGGCAGGGTCGAGGATGTCGGGCCGGTTGGTGGCGGCCATCATCACGATGCCCTCGGTGGCCTCGAAGCCGTCCATCTCGGACAGCATCTGGTTGAGCGTCTGCTCACGCTCGTCGTGGCCGCCCCCGAGGCCGGCCCCGCGCTTGCGGCCGATCGAGTCGATCTCGTCGACGAAGATGATCGCCCGACCGAGCTTGCGGGCGCTCGCGAAGAGATCTCGGACGCGGCTGGCGCCCACGCCCACGAACATCTCCATGAAGTCGGAGCCGGTGACCGACAGGAAGGGCACACCGGCCTCCCCGGCCACGGCGCGGGCGATGAGGGTCTTGCCGGTGCCCGGGGGCCCCACGAGCAGCACGCCCTTGGGGATGCGCGCGCCGATCTCGCGGAAGCGCTCTGGCGTCTTGAGGAAGTCGACGACCTCCTTGATGTCCTGCTTCACGCCCTCGTAGCCGGCGACGTCGGCAAACGTCGTGCCGGGGCGCTCGGTGGAGTAGGTCTTGGCCCGGGATCGGCCGATCGACATGATGCCGCCCATCTGGCTCTGGGCGCGGCGCTGCATGAACCAGAAGAAGGCGACGAAGATCGCCACCGGGATGAGGAAGGGCAGGAGGCTCGCGATGAGGCTGGGCTGCGGGGTCTTGTAGTCGACCTTCACCGCCTGGTCGCGCAGCACGGTGAGGTCGGCATCGGGGATGCCGCCGTTGAGCGGACCGGTGGAGCGGAACTTGGCCCCACCGTCGAGCTTGCCGGTGATGGCGCCGTTGGTGTTGTCGATCTCGACGCTCGCGACCTTGCCGTCGCGCACCTGGGCCATGAAGTCCGAGTAGGGGACCTTCTCCTTGCGGGGCGTGGCCGCCAGGCTCGACGACACCACGATGAGCAGCGTGAGCGCCAGCAGCGCCCACACGCCCCACTTGGGCAGGCCCTGACCACCGAACATGGCGCGTCCCGAGCCGCGGGGCTCGCGCGGCGGGGGGGGTGGGGGAGGCGGCAGACCCTCCGGGCTCATCTCGACAGGATACGGGGCGCCCCGCCCGAACGGCAGCCAGGGTGCCCCAAGGGATCCGCGACCCATCCCGGAGCCGTGGATAGCGTCTCCGAGATGAGCAGCCGCACCTGTGCCAAACCGGGTTGTCACGCGAGCGCCACAGCGACGCTCACCTACGACTACTCCGCTCGTACAGCATGGGTAGAGCTGCTCGACAGCGAAGCCCACCCCATGGCGTACGACCTCTGCAACGATCATGCCGACGGGCTCAAGGTGCCCCAGGGGTGGGCACTGGCCGATCGCCGCGTGCGCTACCCCGCAGCCCTGCGGCACGCCCTCGCCTCCTGATCGCCGACTTCCGGCGCCGGCCTCGCCCCAATAGCCTGCCCGGGTGACCGAGGCACCTCCCGAGCTCGCCGCCGAGCCCACGGCGTCGCGCCGGTGGGGTCTGGGCGACGTCGTGCTCGGCTTCACCATCGGGCTCACGGGCTCCCAGATCGCGCTGGCGGGCATCCTCGCGGCGACGGGTCGCAGCGTGGAGCAGGTCGACGAGCTCCCGCTCTCGCTCGTCGCGGTCGCCCAGCTCGGGCTCTGGTTCGGGCTGCTGGGCGTCCCGCTGGTGGCCACCCGGCTCAAGGGCAACGGCATCGTGGCCGACCTGCACCTCCGGGCGCGCCTGGGAGATGCGTGGCGCGGTGGCGTGATCGGCGTGCTGCTGCAGCTCGCCGCCCTGCCCCTTCTCTACTGGCCGCTCCTGAACCTGCTGCACAAGACCGCCTCCGACCTCGAGGGCCCCGCGCGAGCGATGACCGACCGTGCGGATGGACCAGTCGGGGTCGTCCTGCTCGTGCTCATCGTCGGGATCGGAGCTCCTGTGGTCGAGGAGATCTTCTACCGGGGGTTGTTCCAAGGAGCGCTGCTGAAGCGGGGTCTGCCTCCCGTGGCCGCGGTGGCGATCAGCGCGACGGTGTTCGGGCTGAGCCATGGTGAGCTGCTCCAGCTCCCGGCGCTCGTGCTGTTCGGCGCCGTGGCCGGGACGCTGGCCTACCGCGCCGGGCGCCTCGGACCCGCCATCGCGGCCCACGTCGCGTTCAACATGGTGACCGTGATCAGCCTCCTGGCCGCCCGGTGACGTCCACCGGCGGCGTCGAGATGGAACGATGAACCCCGCAATGGACGCCCCCAGCTCGACGAACACCGGTCTCCTCGACGATCAGCTCGACGATCAGCTCGACGACCTTGACCCGTGGACCCTCGACGACGGCAACGGCGACGACGGTCCGCCGCCCCCCGACCCGATCGAGCGGGCCCACCGAGAGCACGTCGTGCGCATGGGGCTCGATGCAGCGGTGCTGATCGTCTGCACGGTCTTCGTGTTCGCCAGCCTCCACCCGCACGAGGTGCTCTCGAGTGCGGTGCCCGCCGGTGGTGACATGGGCGCCCACGTGTGGGGCCCGGCCTTCCTGCGAGATCACCTCTTGCCCGAGTGGCGTCTGTCGGGCTGGACGCCCGACTGGTACGCCGGCTTCCCCGCCTACCAGTTCTACATGGTGGTCCCGTCGCTCCTGATCGTCGCGCTCGACGTGGGCATCTTCGGCGGCTGGACGATGCTCATCCCGCTCGCCGCCGCCACGGTCCTGGCGGTACGAGGCTGGCGCCGCAGCGCAGGCTGGCGGCGTCGAGCGCTGGTGACTGCCGCCGTCCTTGTCGCGGTCCTCGGCGTCGAGCTGCCCTACGGCACGGCGTTCAAGCTCGTCACGATCGCCGGGCTGCTCACGCTCCCGGCGGCCGCCTACGCCTTCGGTCGGCTCGCCGATCTGGCCTTCCCCGGGCCGGCCCTTCTCGCCGTCGCGACCGTCCCCTACCTGTTCGACCGGAACTTCACCATCTACGGCGGCAACGTCGCGTCCACCCTTGCGGGCGAGTTCGCCTTCTCGATCAGCCTGTCGTTCTGCGTCCTGTACCTCGGC